>JAFGLX010000176.1 GCA_016927795.1 Candidatus Omnitrophota bacterium | reverse complement strand
GGATGACAGATGGCAACAAGTTCTGGACATCGGCCTTTATGAGAATACCGAAAAGGACAGGATGCGGGCTGCCAAGATACACAGAAAGAGGTGGCATGACTGGAATGAATACATTAAAGAGTTAGAAGGAACGGAAAGCGTAGCGCTTTCCAAGAAAGCCAAATCCGAAATGAAAGAAAGCGGACCTCTTTCCAGAGTGTTTAAGAGGGCGCTTGGGAACGCGCAATCAGCCGCGACAAACGCCATACCGGGTAAGGCCATAATGGACATAGGCCGGCCGATACTTTTCGTCTCAGCAGCCGCTATTATGGGAGCCGTTACGCAAGAGACGGAAACGGAAAACATATTAACCGATAGCAAATGGGCATATGGACCATCCGCGTGGGACCATTCACCCAGCGAGATGGGCGTAACATCCGCAAAGGTCGTAAAAGGCAAATTGCTCGTCGGTACGAATCTGGGTCCTGCCATGAAAAAAGGAGGACTTTCTGTGTGGCGCGGAAATCCCCAGAATCTCGAAGGAAGAACCATAACTCTTACCGTGGATGTGCCCGCCGAGTTCGCGGGAGACGGCAATAACTGCATAAGGATCTACACAAAGGATTCAAGAGGCAGGTGGCAGGACTCGGGATGGACGGGACGCGGTGAGGTCAAAAAAAGCGGAAAATGTGTATTGGAGTATACCCCGGACAGCCGCGGCGGATATACAGAGTCCGGATACAACCCAAGAAGCGTAATGGAAATAGGATTATGTTTTGAGCTTAACAAAGAAGCAAAAAATACATGTGATAAACCTATTACTGTGCAAAGCCTAACCGTGGAGAAAAAAGCTTCGGAAGCTGATAGAGGACGCGCAGGATCGCCGTGGAGAGATACGCCGAGGTCCGTAGAACCTGTGACTGCCGATACGTTAAGCCAGAAGTCAGGCCAGAGAACCTATACAAAAGAATTCAATCCTATAGGTACAGATAGATATGATTCCGGCGATGTGGAGCAATTATTAGCAACACCCGGCACGCAAAAAAGTATATTCCTGTCATTCGGGTGCAAGAATAACAGCGGCATAATTTATGACGTGACAAGAGGGGTTCCTCTAAAATGGCGCAATCTGAATCTGGCTATAGCCCAGGGCAAAGATATAGTAAGGAGAGCAGCTCGAAGTAAAAAGATGATAGGGCTTGTCTTATTTGATTTCACGCTTGGAAACGATCCAAACCATGACACAGACCCAGGTCACCCGGGCATATTCACCGATGAAGGTACGGATAATATGATAAAGCTCGCCAGGCAGTGGCTCGAAGGCGTGTTAAAGGATATGCCCAAAGAGGAGCGTGATGCAATCGCCTTCATAGAAATAATGAATGAGCCTGATAACGCGAAAATACCCTGGTCCAGTGTTGAACTATTTGTTACAAAAGGTAGCGGTATGGCAAGGGAAGCGGTGCCTGATATACCGCTTAGTTTTAGCATAGGCCACGTAATAAACGCAAAGCCGTATAGTAAAATGGCCAAAGCAGGTGATTCATTCCAGGTGCATATATACCCTGATACATTAGAAGAATTCCCCGGAAGGACGCTTGAGGAAAAATTCGAATACATAGCCGGCATGCTTGATGTACCGAGTAATGTAACTATAGTGGTGGGCGAAATACCGGCCAACTTAACGATTGCGGGAAGGCGGATGGGTGTTGGAGATATCCTCATGGCCGCATGGAAGGCAGGTTTGGCAGGCGTGTCTTTCTGGTACGATAATTATAAACCTGGCTTATCCAGAAAATACGATTTTACAGTAACCGACGAAAGCGCTTACGAAAAAGCTATGGAAACTATAGAGGGCCGAAGAATACCAGCGGCAGGGCGCTCAACTGCAGAAGAGGCGCCGGAAGCTTCAGAAATAAAAGAGTCAAAAATTCCTCCCGGAGAAGAAAGACAGATATCATCTCCGGAGCCGAGCGTTACGTTACCGTCTAAGGCCGAAGAGCCCGAAAAAACTTCTAAAGAACCCGACAAGTCCGCACTAACCGCAGAAAAGCCCGCGCAAGGCCCTCGGATTGCAGAAAAAACGAAGACGACTGAAAAAGCACCGATCGCAAAAACCGGAGAAAAAGAAAAATCCACAGAACCTAAAGAAACGAAACAGGCAGTTCCCGTTAAAACGAAGCTTGAAAAACCCGAAGGGCCACTGGCCGCCCTCATAAAAAGCGCGGTCGATAAGGCTAAAAAAATACCAGCCGAAAGCGCAATCGGCTTTAAACGCATCGAGAGAGCTAAAGAACCCGGCATACCCGAGATAGACATAGACTATTCAAGAGGAGAGATAACCATATATACACGATATGAAAGAAAAGGCGATATTACCTACATCGAAAATATTATAGTAGATATGGAAGGCAATAATCCGCAGCTTGGGCGTGGTGTTATGCTGGGAAATAAGAAAGATTTTTATTCTGAATCGGATACCGCGGGGATATATTACAGTACGCCGGAGGATGCCGATGTCGCGAACATGGTCGTAAAATTAACATTAGATCATGAAGCTGGGGAAGGTAAAGTAAAGGAACTCGCGCCGATACAGTACGAGAACTTTTCCGGCGTAATTACGCTCCCTGAAAAAAGCGAGTTATTCCCGCAGGATTCAGTAACGTTCAATAAGGGGAGCAAACGCGTAACGATGCCTATATTCGATACTAAAGGCGAAAAAGTAGGCGTTTCATACCTTTATACAGATCATAACGGCCGCACCAGGCTCGTATTTTCCATAGACGAGCGCGATAAAAACAAAAATATATGGGTATCCTTATTCAATGACAATAGGACGATAGAAAAAACCGAAGGCTGGTATGCCTTGCTGAACGATACCAAAACAGGGCTTCTGCCTGGGAAAGGAGTCGGAGCGGCGCTATTAACGGAATCAGACGGTAATTTCGTTCGTAATTCGGACGGAACCCTAAAAAGTAAAGAGGCAAAATTTTACGATGTAGAAACCGGCGAAATATCATACATCGCCATCGAAAAATATTTAGAATACAACAAAGACGGTCGCCCTAAGCTGGTTAAAAGAATAATAAAAGGCCCGGACGGCGAGAAAGTAAAAAGCGAATCGGACTTCATACTAACTTATGACGATGAGGGCAGAGCAACATGGTGGCAGATTATGGAACTTATCGGCGAAGTTGAGACGGTATATTGTTATTTTGAAGACGAGGCGAAAGATCTGGAAATAAAAGATGATGTTTCTGTGTATTTGAGAGAGAAGAACAAATATTTATTACAAAAGACAAAAGACAGCAAGCCCCCGAAGAGCGCTATCAGAGTAACAGTAAAAAAGGATAGGAATAGCGGTAAAATTATCGAAGTAAACGCCGTATCAAAAAGCGAACTTATTTATGAGGTATATCCTAATGATCCTGGACGGCCCATGTGGTTTACGCCGTATGCCAAAGAGGGAAAATTTATAACACGTACAACGGCCGCCGAGCGCGACGGCAAAACCCGCCCCACAAAAATTGAAGAACGCGAAACGCAAGAGAAGGGCGACAACGAGCCGGAAACAGAGATAAGACTATCAAAAAAATCCATTCATTATAACAAAGAAGGAAACGCTATGTACTTCGACGAGTCCATAAAGGAACTTGACCCAAAAACGGGCCACTATATCGAAACTAAAATTGATAGTTCAGGATACGGAAGGGATTCGGAAGGTTATCCGGAAGGCATCGATAAAACGGTTATAGATTTAAACAATAATCACGAAGTAGAAACGTCCAAATCGTTTATCAGATACGATGATAAACACAATAAGAGGATATACTTCGAGCGGGAATCGATGCGCATAGACAAAAATACGGGCCACCGCCTCGCGACTAAAACCGCATACTCAAAATATAACAAAGAAAAATTCAGCTGCCCGGAAGATGCCGATAAAACCGTACGGGACTTAGATGACAACAACAAAGTAGTGGAAACATCCCGTGCATTCATCATATACGATTTTAGAGGCGAGGAGCCAAGGACATACTTCGAGCGGGAATCGATGCGCATAGACAAAAATACGGGTCACCGCCTCGCGACTAAAACCACATACTTAAAATATAACAAAGAAAAGTTCGGCTGCCCGGGTGAGGCCGATAAAATTGTACGGGACTTGGACGACAACAGCAAAATAGTGGAAACATCCCACTCGTTTGTCGTATATGATAAGAAGTATCATAAACCTATGTTCTTTGAACGGGAATCAATACGCATAGATCGAGAAACGGACCATCGCATAAAGACGACAATAGATTACTCTAAATACGACAAGGAAAAATCAGGAAGCCCGAAAGGCGCTGATAAAACAACCGAAGACATGGAGACGGGGAAAAAGACCACCTCCAACTTTTTGATAACCTGTGCCAGAGGTGAAGCGGCATGGTGGCCGCTAAGGTACGGCGACTCTACCTTTGAATATCCCGAAAGCGAAAGGGACGAGTTTGGCCGTCCGAAAAAGGTGAAAGAAAGCGCCATAGATTTCGAAACTCAAAAACCCATAAACGTATATTCGTCTATTGAAATTAGCCCCAAAGGCACGATACGGTGGTGGGCGCGAAGAATTTTAATGGGCGATTACGAGATGACTTTTAAATATGAATTGCAGGACGAAGACAAGTGTTACCGGATAGCTACAAAGGTTACCAGCAAAAAAGTCGTCACAAAAAAAGGTAATACGGAATTTAGGAAAGTCCTTAGCGAATCCTACGACCTTGTGCCTATAAAGATTCCTTCAACAGAAGAGGGAAAGGAAGAAGAAAGGATTGACTGGAGAAGATTTG
>JAFGLX010000175.1 GCA_016927795.1 Candidatus Omnitrophota bacterium | reverse complement strand
GCGTTCAAATTTTTCTTTAGCCATTCTAACCTCCTTCTATTCCGGCGCACCGGTACGCTGGGGCGCCGGTGCACTGGGTACTGGGGTAACTTCGGCTTTCTTCATTGGGCTTTCTCCATGAAGAGCCGGGTTTGAGAGCCCACGGCCGGATTTGAACCGGCGACCCCATCCTTACCATGGATGTGCTCTACCAACTGAGCTACATGGGCATATTCTTTAGCCCACTCCTTAATTATATCCAACAGTTTCGTATTGTGCACATATATGGTGATGGTACCGAACTCCGAATGCTTTTTCGTGCTGTTTTTATTTCTGCGCTTCAGGATAGTGGTTTTCGTGAATTGCTTAACGGGAAGGCCCAGGAACTTCGACCAGTATTCTTTCGCTTTTTTTGCGGAGATATCAGGATAGACAATAAGCGACATCTTTATTTTGTTATTTTCTACCCCGCAGATTACTTTTAGGAATTTTGTAAAGATTTTGACTATGGCCGGATTGGAATTTGAGAAACGTATGGAATTTTTATTTTTAGTGTTTCCTTCAGTTAAGTAAAGGCCGAGCGCCATAGCTTTCAGATGCTCCTCTTCCGGGGTAAGGTCTGTCAATATATCAAACGGGTCGCCAAGTCTGTTGTTCTTTACATATGATGCCTCTTTATGATTTCTTATTAGGACATCATTACTAAAAAGATAAGCGCGTATTGTTCTCGTCGAGAGGCTGAACATTTTTGCTATCTCGCTTATCGAATTTCCGTTTTCATAACTCTTTATTATATCATCAAGTTCCATGATTATGCCCTTCTGTAGGCGAAGCTCGTACAATGTGTGTAAACAAGTTCAACACTATACCATATAAAAAAATTTTGTCAAGGGTTTTTTAGCTTTTTTTTCGATTTTTTTCAGGCGTGAAAATAGCCCAAAATATGCACCACCTTCAGCCCCGGGTTAAACCAAACTAACCCGGGGTTGGAGGTGGTTTTTGTGGAGCGGGAGATGGGAATCGGACCCACGTAGGTAGCTTGGAAGGCTACTGCACTACCATTGTGCTACTCCCGCGTTAGCTTATGTTGAAAATGTTATTATAGGCCTTCTTTGCCTTTACCGGCTTGTATTTTACTTATTTTGTCGTCTCTATAGGTTATCCTTAGCATCATTGTGCCACTTGTAAATCCTTCCATAGGCGTTCCCACTATTTCCCAAGCGCCAAAGGTCAGAACGTCCATAGCTAAGTGGCCTAATGCTCGGCCACCTGACGGAGCATTTCCTAATTCTATTTTATACTCTTCTATCCTATCTCCGTCTGGCGCAGTTGTTACAGCAGGAGTATAATCTCGTAATATAAAATGTGCTTCGGTAATGTCCATCCCCACTTTTAAATCGCTAAGTTCGGGCTCTCTTTTTCCATGCAAAGCCATTCCTACAGCGCACCCACTAAGGGTAATTGCAATTAATAATATGCCAACTATTGGTCGGACCTTTTCTTTAATTCCCATGCTCCCCCCTTTTTTTATTATCGACTTAATAGCTACTGACTACTTACGGTACAGGCAGAATATTTGCATTTTACCATTGAATTGCGCCTGCGTATTTATTCTTCCGTAGGTTTTTTGATATATACCGATTTACCCATAAATCTATTAAGAAAGCCATATTGGTCTATTCGAAGAAAACCATTTTCGTCTTTTAGATATATAGGGAATTCATAGTAACCCCCGTTCGGCTCACTATGTCCAATCGGTTCATCAATATATAGATGATGTCCTTTTGAGGTTACCACCATAAGTGGTGTTTTGGGCATTTCGCCCTTACCTTTTACAGTTTCTATTCTCTCTTCGTATCCCCGCGATGTTGCAATTGAAATTTTGGGCACATTTTTATATTTTACATAATCTAGGATTATGCCTACAAAAGCTGTCGCTAAGACCGTGATAAGAGCTACCCAAAGAGGTTTGTGATACCATTTATCCGCCCGCTCTCCCTTTTCTTGCAGCACAAGGTCAGCAAGCTCGCGCATTTCTCCCGTATAATACCCTCGCACAATTTTTTCTCGCAATTGCTTGTAGGTATATTTTTCCATTTCCTTTTTGTTTGTATTCCATTCGATATCGAACATAAAATTTCTTTTTATTTTGTAACTGACCTTATTACTTGAAAAGCAAATTGCCATATTCTGTAAACCGCAGTCAAAAAACCAACTGAAAGAACAGCATATATAATACCCTGAATAAACCCCCTCCACCGCACCTTATCCATAAATGTTATATTAGGGAACATCCTATCGAGTAAATTACCGATCGCGCCATATAAATATCCCCATAAATTTGAAAACACAAGAAACACCACGAAAAACCCGAAAATATGAGGGTGTTGAATGGTCAATATTGAGGCAATTTTGCCACCCAGCCAAATGCTGACGATTATGCCTGCAAATACGCCTAACAACTGAATGAGTGCACCGGTGACACGATTTCGTATAAGGTAATTTTTACCGTGATACTTATCCAGTCGTGCTTTCAGTTTTGAAAATATCGCGTCAACCCATGCTTGATTGTCATCTTGGACAGTAAGGGTGCATTTATCAGGTGCAAGCACGTTGAGTGCTAGTTCAATAGATGTCCCGTTTATGCCGTTCATTTTTAAAAATTTGCCTGAATAAATATAAAAAAATAGACGTTCAATCGTACGAGCATCCTGATAGTGTTTTATTACGTCATCAAAGCTAACAAGCCGAAAGCCTTTGTTGTCGAAGCGTATAATATGAAATTGGAATAATTTGTCATCTGGCGTAGGCCGACTCGAATTAGCAGTATCTACTATGTCTTTGAAATCTTTGTATATCTGTTGCAGACTTGCTTCTGACAATTCTAAATTTTGCAGTTTAACATCTCGCAGAAAATCACTCATATATTAGCTCATTTCGGTTCTACCATTGCAACTTGAGTCTTATTTCCCGTTAAAGGAAAGGGGTAACAGGTCCGCTGGAGGCGAACCGCCATAAGGGAAACTCCTTGAACAATCGAGCAATTGAACAATAGACCGCAATTGAAAATTTTGCTTTCGCTCTATTGTTCTATTTTCAATTGCTCTGCTTTTCCGCCAAAGGCGGAAAAGCTGGTGGGGAGAGTAGGATTCGCACCTACGCAGACCGAAGTCGCCAGATTTTTCGCCTTCTTCTAGAATCTCTTCCTGTGGCGGATCCGCCAGCGTTTATTAAGCGCATAGTCGGCGGACAATGACCCCACCTTAAAATATGCGGGAAATAAAAAGGATTTTATTTAGTGGTGGGGAGAGTAGGATTCGCACCTACGCAGACCGAAGTCGCCAGATTTACAGTCTGGTGCGTTTGACTGCTCCGCCATCTCCCCCAGCTTTTTAAAATCCTTTTTATTTCCCGCCTTCCCGATGTAACTTTAAAGAACAACTCTTTTTTTTTGCTTCTTGATATATATTTAATTCGATATGTTTATCTATCGTAAACGGTCTTCTCGTCTTGGTTGACCTTACAAGGCCGGCGTTGTGCTTCGCAAGGCGACCGCCTGCTTTACCGCGGGTCGAGCCGACGTGTAATTTCTTGTCTTTATAGCTTTGTAGTATATACACACATGCCATCTTATCAAGCCCCTAATTCTTTTTTATCGTAGGCAGAACAGTCTGGTGCGCTTGATTGCTCCGCCGTCTCCTCATTATTAACAAATAACCGGTTGAATCAGAGCCGAGGACTGGATTTGAACCAGCGACCTGAGGTTTACAAAACCCCTGCTCTACCAACTGAGCTACCTCGGCAAAACTTTTCTATGTTACCCTGCTTCCGCCTTCGCCATGGAAGAGCTTCAGTGTCGATATGCTTCGGCGAATTAAATTCGCGGACGGCCTTACGGCCTATTATTTGCGTCGCTTTGCTCCGCAAATCATCCACTTATTTAACTACCAACTGAGCTACCTCGGTGCAATCTTATTTTATACTCCATATGTTTAAAGAACCTCTTTTATCGCCTGCGGAAGTTTATCAAGTAAGTCAGTCGCTATCAGGCTGAATTGGCCCTTTTCCTTTGCGGCAATGTCACCCGCCAGGCCGTGTAAATAAACACCTATTACAGCCGCGCTGTAAGGCGCTATCCCCTGCCCGATGAAGCTGGTTATCATACCCGTCAGAACATCCCCGGCGCCTGCTGTTGCCATGCCGGAATTGCCGGTCGTATTTACGTACGGATCGTTTCCCGCTCCCGCCACGATGGTACCCGCCCCTTTTAGGGCAAGAATGACGCCGTATTTTTTAGCGAAAGTTTCCGCGACAGTTTTTCGCGAGGCCCGTATCGCGTTTATTCTTTTCCCTGTAACATATGACATCTCCCCTTCGTGCGGTGTAAGCACAGTGGGGTATTTTCGTTTTTTTAAAATGTCACAATCTGTACCGAGTGCAATTATACCATCCGCGTCAAGGACTACGGGCTTTTTCAAGCGTTTTAACAGGTTCTTTACCAATTTTTGGGTATTTTTATTCCGCGAAATGCCAGGGCCTACACCCACTACATCGCACTTCTCTGCGAAATCAACAATTTTTTCCTCCGCACGGGTGTCGAGCGATGCTTCTTTCGTTTCCGGAAGCGGAAGTGTCATAACTTCCGTAAGCTTGACCTCCATGATGCCGTTCAAGCTCTCCGGTACCCCGCACGTTACAAGACCGCTTCCCGCCAGAATAGCGGCCTGGCTTGCCAGGTAGGCTGCGCCGGTCATGCCGCGGGAACCGGCAAGAATGAGCGCGTGCCCGAAATCGCCCTTATGTGTGTCGTCGGGACGGGTCGGTATCTTCGCTATATGTTCTTTTATCACTTTTTTCCTTTCAGGAGAATCGCGGTCGCGACCGCATGGTCTCTGCAATGCGCCATGCTTAAAACGACATCGCCGATTCTCTCCCTGGACTTTAATCTTTTGGCGCTTTTATGAAAACGAATATACGGTTTCCCGCTTCTGTCGTTCAGTATCTCTATGTCCTGCCAGTTGCGTACGTTGGAAAGCTTATCCCCGAACGCCTTAAGAACGGCTTCCTTCGCCGCGAAACGTGCCGCGAAATGCTGGTCCTGAAACCGTCTTTTTCGGGAATATTCTATCTCGTTTTCCGTGAAAATTTTATTCAGAAAACTTTTGCCCCATTTTTTCTTCGCTTTTTTGAAGCGCGAAATCTCTACGATATCTATTCCGGTACCGGCAATCATCTTATAAGAGCCTTCATTTCACGAACAGCTTTTCCCAGGCCAGTAAATATCGAACGGGCAACTATGGAATGTCCTATATTATATTCCTCAATGACGCGGATTTTTGTAAGCGGTTTTACGTTGGAGTAATTCAGGCCGTGACCGGCGAAAACGCGCAGGCCGTTTTTTTCAGCGTAGTCCGCACATTGTTTAATAGCATCATATTCGCGTTTTGAAGATTTTTTGTTTTTTGCGTTGGCGTAACACCCAGTATGCAGCTCGATGGTGAAAACGCCGGCGTCACGCGAAGCTTTTACCTGTGATTTGCGCGGATCCACAAAAAGACTTACTCTTATTCCGGCTCTTACCATGCGCCTTGCGATTTTTTCCACCCGGCGTATATGCGTTGCTACGTCGAGCCCGCCCTCCGTGGTAAGCTCCATCCGTCTTTCAGGAACAAGGGTTATCTGGTCCGGCGCTACATCGAGGGCAATCTTTATAATTTCTTCCGACATGGCCATCTCCAGGTTTAACTTGACGCCGATCTTTTTGCGCATGCGATACAGGTCCTCGTCCTGAATGTGCCGCCTGTCCTCCCGCAGGTGGCACACTATCGAGTCGGCGCCGCTATCCTGGCATATAAGAGCCGCTTCGACGGGATCCGGATAGTCGATTTTCCGCGCTTGTCTTATTGTGGCCACATGATCAATGTTTACACCCAGTTCCGGCATAATGTCACTTATATGCTATTTTTCTTCTTCGGCCTTGAATATCGGCAAATATACCTGCACTTTTGCTTTTTGGAACCGTATCGGGCGGGAAATCCTCTCGAGCTCGACATCAATTGTTCTTGCGGAGGTATACTCGCTGATATCGATAGGCATAGTGTATATATTCTCCTTTTTTGACAGTATGGCGGAAGGGCCGATCACAACCACAAACTCCGGAGTAGTCTTGATTTCGTTTTCCTTGAACACATACCCTGTCTGCAGGTTCCCAACAAAGATGGGTTTTACGTACAGTTTTTTGGAAATATAAGTAGCGGGAGTCAACAGTTTCTGCAGAACGGTTTTATCCGAATCCTGCTTTGTGACCTCGCTCACATAAAACCAGGTAATAACCGCCAGGCAAAGCGTTAACAATTTTATTCCGATATTGTTTAATAAAATTTTGCGTATACTCATTTTTCCGTTTTTGAGTCGACCATTTTTGATACTATTTTGCCCCAGAAGTCAAATATCGATTTTCTGGATTTTTTTGGACGAAATATATTGCTGAGTACCCTGCCGAATTCCTGCTCGTCCAGATGGCGCGTAAGCCTGCCGTTTACCGAGATCGATATATCGCCCGTCTCTTCGCTTACCACTACCACAACAGCATCAGTTTCCTCGCTAAGCCCCATGGCTGCCCTGTGCCTTGTCCCGAGAGAACTGCTTACGTGAGGATTTTGCGTAAGCGGAAAGAGGCACCCTGCGGCTGCTAAAATTGAACCCTGCACGATGACCCCGCCGTCGTGCAGGGGTGCGTTGGGGGTAAATATGGTATTCAGTATTTCGCTTGTGACCTGGCTATCCAACCGTATGCCGCTCTCTATATAAGGTTTCAGGCCTATTTCACGCTCTATAGCTATAAGGGCACCTATTTTTTTCTTTGACATGACAAGAGCCGCTTTTACTATCTCTTCGAGAGTTTCCTGCTGGCTCGAGAACATGCCGAATTGACCTATGCGCGCCAGGCCTCGTCTCAATTCCGGCTGAAATATGATAACGAACGCTATAACGGATATCGTGAAAAGTTTCGCGAGAATCCAGTTTATGGTCTCAAGCTGCAATTCCTTGGTTATAAGAAATATCACGACGATTATGATTATCCCTTTCAGGACCTGAACCGTGCGCGTGCCTTTTATAAACAAAAGAAGCATATAAAAGACAAACCACAGTATCGCTATCTCTATTAAAAATTTGGCGGATTCGATGAATGAATATATCATATCTTCTCTTTCTTTATCGCGTCCGCAACTCTTGCCGCTTCAGCAGCGGTGCCCACATCATGTACACGAAGTATGTTTGCTCCGTTCATCACGGCTATCGCGCAGGTAGTCGTCGTGCCGGTAAGGCGTTCACTGACTCCACGGTTTAGGATCGACCCTATAAAAGATTTTCTCGAGGTGCCTATCAATATCGGCAGGTCCAGGGCGCGGAGTTCTGCGAGACGGTTTAAAATAAGCAGGTTATGCTCCGCGGTTTTTCCGAACCCTATGCCTGGGTCAACGATGATTTTATCGCGTGATATGCCGGCCCTTACGGCGATGTCTATAGACCCCCTCAGGCTTTCCGCAATCTCAATCATAAGGTCGTCATAGTGCGGATGATTCTGCATATCTTTAGGGGTCCCCTTCATATGCATAAGCGAGACCGATACGCCGGTTCTGGCTATTACATCGGCCATTCGCAGGTCCGACTTAAGAGCCGTTACGTCGTTTACCATCGACGCGCCCGCCTGGATGGCCGCGAGGGCGACTTCGCTTTTAGATGTATCAATCGAAATGGGCACCTTTAGCAAGCCGGCTAATCCTTGTATTATAGGAACTGTCCGCCTTATCTCCTCGAAAGCGGTAACTCCGTCCGATCCGGGGCGCGTAGACTCTCCGCCTATGTCAATAATATCCGCCCCCTCGGCGGCCATACGGAGGGCGTGGCTGATAGCCGTTTCCGTGTCCATAAAACGCCCGCCGTCCGAAAAAGAGTCAGGCGTTACGTTTAAAATGCCCATGAGGTGCGTTCTTTCGTAGACTCGCAACACGAAAGAGCCGCATTTCAAATCACGTTTTTTGCTGGCCGACGTCAACGTTACCATCTTTTTTATCTGTCTCGGTGCCGCTATCTCCGGTTACCTCATCCTCATGCAGCTTAAGGAGCTTCCGCACCTCTTTGTCGTCCACCACTTCCTTGACAAGCAGCATTTCCGTCAGGGCTCTCAATTCGTGCCGGTGCCTGGCGAGCGTCTTCATTGCTTTTGAATAGCACTCATCCACCAAGCGCTTTACCTCCTGGTCAATAAGCATGGCGGTCTCATCGCTGTAATTTTTTTCCTCGTGCAGGTCTCTGCCCAAAAATATTTGCTCATGCCTTTTGCCGTAGGTAAGATGTCCCAACCTCTCGCTCATCCCGAATTGCGTAATCATGTCACGGGCGATTTCCGAGACGACAGAGAGGTCGTTATGGGCGCCGGTCGAAAACTGCCGGAAAATTAATTCCTCGGCTGCCCTGCCCCCGAGCGCCACAATTAGCTTGGCTATCATCTGCCCTTTTGTAGTTATGTAACGGTCTTCTTTAGGCGGAGTGAAGGTATAACCGAGCGCCATGCCTCGGGAAATAATAGTCACCTTGTGCATAGGGTCGGCCTCGGGTGTCAGAAGCGAAAGGAGAGCGTGTCCTGATTCGTGATAGGCGATTATTTTCTTTTCCGCTTTTGTGATAACGCGTGATTTTCGCTGCGGGCCGGCCATTACCCTTTCTATGGATTCTTCCAATTCTTCCTGTGTTACCGCGTCTTTATTTCTGCGCGCCCCCAAAAGCGCTGCCTCATTTATAAGGTTGGCAAGGTCTGCTCCGGAAAAACCCGGGGTCTGGCTGGCGATTCGTTTCAGGTTAACGTGTTCGTCCATTTTGATCTTTCTCGCGTGTACGCGTAAAATAGCTTCCCTGCCTATTATGTCGGGCCGGTCTATTACAACATGCCGGTCAAAACGCCCCGGCCTCAAAAGAGCCGGGTCAAGCACGTCAGGCCGGTTTGTGGCGGCAATAAGTATCACGCCTTCCTGCGTGTCAAAACCGTCCATCTCCACAAGCAGCGCGTTTAGCGTCTGCTCCCTTTCGTCGTGACCGCCGCCTATGCCTGCGAACCTCTGACGGCCGACCGCGTCAATCTCATCCAGAAAAATAATGCAGCCTTTCCTTGTAATCTTTACACTTTTTTTCGCCTGTTCAAAGAGGTCCCTTACGCGCGACGCCCCAACGCCCACGAACATCTCGACAAAATCAGAGCCTGATATGCTGAAAAACGGTACTTTGGCTTCGCCTGCTACGGCCTTGGCAAGAAGCGTTTTCCCCGTACCCGGAGGCCCCACAACCAAAATGCCTTTAGGCATCTTGCCTCCTAGCCTCTGGAATTTTCGCGGGTCTTTCAGGAATTCTATAACCTCTTTCAGTTCCTCTTTGGCCTCATCCACACCGGCGACGTCCTCAAAGGTTATGCGCATATGCTCATCGGTCGCGAGTTTGGCTCGCGATTTACCAAAAGCGAAAACCCTTCCTCCGCCTGACGCTGCCCCGCGGTAGATAAAAAACCACAGGAACAGGATGAAAAGCACCATAGGCCCCAGGGAGTAAAAAAGGTTGGCGAAAAAAGTCCTGGGAGGCTTAATGTCAAATTGTTTGACATTCTCCCGTAAAAGATTCAAAAGTTCCGGGTCATCCACCGGCACATTTACGGTATACTTGGAACCGTCCGAAAAGCTTCCATATATCTTTTCCTCCGTTTTTACCGCGGATGATATCTTTTCTTCTGTAAGGTTGTTCTTGAGGAGCGTGTAGAAATCCTTATATGAAAGTTCCTGCGGCGCTTTCTCGAAAGTAAGCGTGGCCCATTGGACGAGATACGTAATCCCGAATATAATCAACAGAAGCAGTATGACATTTCTGCCGTTCGATGTTTTTTTATCGGGTTTTTTGGGCGGCATGTTTTTTTGCGTCTTATTGCTGTTCATATGCACTATATTATATCATGGGTCTTTGCAAAAATCAATTTTTCGGCTGTTTTACTTATTTTCACGGCGCCCGGCAAGTCCAGGGACTTTCCGCTTTTTTTCGTACGTATGAGCCCGTCTATGTCTTTCCAATGGCGGAATGTCAATTTTTTTATGTTCCCCCCTACGGATTTAAGCGCTTCTCTTGCTATCTCTTTTCTCAGGGCTTTATGTTGCAGCAGTATGTCGGCGAGCGGTATATGCCGTGCGTGTTTGCCGGTTTTTACCATTTTATCGATCTTTTTTTTCTCGCTTTCTATGAATTCAAAATCTTCCCTGAGAGAATCGGCAAGGTTCGAGAGCGAGCGCCTGATTTGCGGATTGATTTTTTCAAGATACGGAAGCACCTTGTTTCTTATTCGGTTTCTGAGAAACTTATCGTCCCTGTTCGTGCTGTCAGTCCGAAAAGGGATTTTTTCATTTTTTAGATAATTCGTTATTTCGCTTTTTTCGATTTCAATGAGGGGCCTTGCAAATCTTATAATGCCGTCCGTCCGTACGGGGTGGATCCCGATAAGCCCCTTGAGCGCGGTACCTTTTATCACTCTCATAAGAACGGTCTCCGCCTGGTCGTCCAGCGTATGCGCCGTTACGACTGTGCGGGCCCCGGATGAGGCAGCCGCTTTTTTAAAAAAGGCGTATCGCTTATTCCTTAGCTCTTCTTCCAGCGAGAGGCGCGCCTTTGCACGTTTTGCCGCGTGCGCAGGTTTTAATCTCCCGCTATAAAGTTTTATACCGAGTTTATCCGCCAGCTTTTTGACAAACAACGCGTCACGGCGCGACTCCGCACCCCTAATTCCGTGGTCGAGGTGCGCAAGATACAGCTTTATGCCGAGCTTTCTTTTTAGGCGGTTCAGCACGTAAGCAAGAAAAACCGAATCGGCCCCGCCGGAAACGGCCACCAGTACCTTGCTGCCAGTCCTCAGCATTCCATAGTAATCAATTGTATCCAGTATTTTACGCTCGAGATGCATGGTGCTATTATAGCCAAAAACCAAAAAAAATAAAGTTAAAAATCCCACGCCGTACCAGACGAATAGCCAGGGATAAATGGAGCCCCTCAACGACTTCACCCCGGTCCGAATGAATGAAACAAGCTCATGTGGCGTCAGACGCTTGGAACGGGGTTTGCAGCCGCAGTCTTTTGCGCAAGGCGGATAAAACTCCGGGGTGGTAGCGGGGGAGAGATTCGAACTCTCGACACTGCGGGTATGAGCCGCATGCTCTGGCCAACTGAGCTACCCCGCCTTGCGATTTTTAACGGTAGGGGCGTGGCTTGTGTAAGTGTTCAAAGCAAGTTTAAGCCACTATATAGTATACCGCGGACTTTGTCAAGCTGATTTGGCCAAAACCGCTTGATTTATGTACGCGGCCATCCTCGTCAACGATAACGCATTCCGCGTTATCCGTTTTTTCTATAAGCTTTAACCCTTCGCTGGTATCTAAAACAAATAAAGCCGTGGCGAGCGCGTCTGCGGTCATGCAATCAACGGCGACAACTGTTGAGCTTTTCAGGGCACTTCTCATGGGGGCGCTATTTTTTGGGTCGATTATGTGCGACGGTCTTTCATAATCGCCGGAGGTGGCCACGCCCTTGTCGGATACACTGAACGAACCTATGACATCTCCCCGTGTACGCGGGTCACGTATACCGATTTTCCAGCCCTCCGTCTGCCCCATACCCATACAATACATATCGCCGCCGGCGTTTATAAGCGCGGTGCGCACGCCTTGTTTTTTCAGTATTTTAACCGCCTCGTCTACTATAAAACCTTTAGCGATGCCGCCAAGGTCTATTTTCACGTTGTCGTTTGACAAGATAACGGCCTTGTCGTCCTCATCCAGCACCCAGCCTCGCTTCCCCAATGCGACATCAAAGGCGCCCCCCGTTTTTTGGTACATTTCTAAGGAGGCTTTTAGGACTCTCAACATATCCGGTGAAACCCGAAATTTCTCGCCCACGTTCAGCTTATTAATTTTTGTGAGTTCGCTGTCGTCGGCGTAATAATCGAACTTTTTCTCCAGCTCGCGCATCCTTTCGGTCACTTTCGCGAAGGCGCCGGAGGCAGCCTTGTTATCCAACCGGCCCCTTATCTCAAGGTGAACGAATGTATCCATGAGTATCAGGTTTTTCGAAAACTGGTGGTTTTGTGGCGATGCGTGGATAAGGGTAAATAAGGCAAAAATGGCAGCAAGGGTTTTGGCTCTCAGCATGTAAATTATCCTTATGAGAAACTATCGTTATAGCAGGCCTTTTATCTTTCCCTCGTCGTCTATGTCGATTTTTGTGCCGCGCGGCACCTTTGGCAGGCCCCGCATGGTCCGTACATTCTCGGAGAAAGCCGTTATGTATGAGGCGCCGTTAGCGACACCAATATCCGTAATCGGCAGCTTAAAGCCGTGCGGCCGTCCTTTTCGTTTTGGATTATACGAAAGAGAAAGATGGGTCTTGGCGATGCATACCGGCATCGCGTCCAGTTTTAACTTCTTAAGCATAAGGGCCTTTTTATTTGCGAGTTCAGAAAATTTTATCTCGCTGGCTCCGTAAATTGTGGTCGCAATGCGCTTTATTTTGTCTTTTATCGGCATGTTTATCGGATAGAGAAACCTGAATTTAGGTTTGAGCTTGGAAAGCTCGACCACAGCGTGCGCGAGCTCAAGGCCGCCCTCGGCCCCTTTCGCGTAAACCTCGCTTACCACAACCGCACTTGCGCCACAGTTCGTGGCGCGTCTTTTTATTATGGATACTTCTTTGTCACTGTCGTCGGCGAAGCGGTTTATGCAAACTATCACCGGAACGCCAAAAACATTCATATTCTCCATCTCTTTTTCCAGATTAGAAAGCCCTTTTTCTATGGCAAATATGTTTTCGCGCGTAATCTCGCGAGGCAGTGGCTTTCCGGCAGCAATCTCATAGTCCCCGCTGTGCATCTTGAAGGCGCGCGCTGTACATACAAGCACGGCAACATTCGGCATAAGCCCGCTTGCCCTGCACTTGATGTCAAAAAATTTCTCGGCCCCCAACTCGGCGCCGAAACCGCCCTCTGTAATTGTGTAGTCGCAAAGCGCCATCGCTATACGGTCGGCTATTAAAGAGCTTGAACCGACCGAAATCGTGCTTATCGAGCCTCCGTGCATAAAACAAGCGTTACCGCCTGTGGTTTGAAGAATGTTCGGTTTTATCGCGTTTTTTAGAAGCGCAGCCATTGCCCCGGCGGTCTTTATGTCTTCACATGTTACGGGCCTGCCTTTTTTTGTATAGCCCACTATAATCCTGCCTATCCGTTGGCGCATGTCATTAAGATTATCGGAAAGCGTGAGTATCGCCATAAGTTCGCTGGAAGAAGCGATGTCAAAACCCGTTTTCCTGTTAGCGCCGTCCGCCTTGCCGCCGGTTGACGTATTTACGTTGCGCAAAGATCTGTCATTGATATCCACGGCACGTTTCCATGCTATGGAATCCGTATCCAAGTCAAGCGGGTTGCCTCGATAAAGAGAATTATCAATATACGCCGCGCATAGGTTATGAGCGTAGGTAACGGCATGGCTGTCATCCGCAAGATGAAGATTGGCGTCTTCCCCAGGCAATACCTGCGATAACCCTCCACCCGTGCCTGCCCCTTTTACGCCGAAAATAGCGCTCAAAGAGGGTTGCGGTATGCAGGCTATGGATTTTTTCTTAAGCCTGTTTAGCGCCATTGAAAGCCCTATTGCTGTGGTTGTTTTGCCTTCACCGTGAAGCATGGGCGTAATCGAAGTGATAAGTACGTATTTGGAACTCTGTTTCTTCCCGGCCTTTTTTATGAGGTCAAGGGATAGTTTGGCTCTATATGGCCCGTAAGATTGGATAAAATTTTTCCTGATTCCGGCTGATTTGGCAACTTCCTCTATTACTTTCAATTCTGTTTTAGCTGATTTTTTGCTTTCCTGCGGCAATCTTGACATATAACCTCACTTTCTATTACGCTAACTATTCGTTATAATAAACACCTGATTATATTCGATTGTAATGTTTTTGTCAATAGCGGAAATTTTTGATGTTTTCTTAACTTTCCGTAACTGTGTAGATTTTTAGTACAAAAAAACCGCGCAGGTTAATTTTTTATAAAATAACCTGCGCGGTAAGATACGCTGAAATTAGCCTATTCTGTGGAGGGCAGATACTCCTC
>JAFGLX010000174.1 GCA_016927795.1 Candidatus Omnitrophota bacterium | reverse complement strand
TTTTACGTTGAGAAGGCAGCAGGCGGACGAGCCACCCTTGTTTTACGTTAGTGGCGAGGACGCACACGGCCGCAGGCCGGGTGCGGGCGGCCTGCGGCCGTGCCGAGTCAACGTTGAAATATTGCATTATAAGGAGGATAAAGTGAGCGATCCTAATGCCTGGGGTTTTTTGATGAAGATCGAAAAAAGCATAAGCAGATTTAATAAAAGTAGCACTATATTATCAATTTGCATGATTGTTTTGGCAATAACTCAACTTGCAGTAGCTGTTGTAGTATATCTCAAAAAATAATTTTTTACTTTAAAGGGTACCCTTTTCCCGCAGTGGCGGGATCCCGCTTTGGCGGGAAAAGTAGGTTCTTACCTTCTGATAAAGGGACCCCATTTTTGTAAATAATATTTATTTGGAAAAAGTTTTCTATGAAAAAGCAAATGAAACAATGGTATGAGTCATTATACGAAAATTATTCCCAGAAATACGATAAGGAGTGTTTTGTTCAAGGCACGCAAGGAGAATGTGATTTTATTGAAGAAGAATTAAATAGAGATAAATCGTTGCGATTAATTGATATTGGATGTGGAACTGGCAGGCATTCGATAGAACTCACGAAACGAGGATATAATATTACAGGAATTGATTTGTCGGAATCACAGCTTGCCAGGGCAAAGGAGAAAGCAAAGCAGTTTAATCTGAAAATTAATTTTCAGCAACACGATGCCCGCAAACTTCCTTTTGATAAAGAGTTTGATGTGGGTATAATGCTCTGTGAAGGTGGTTTCTCTCTTATGGAAACGGATGAGATGAATTTTGAGATACTCAAGAACGCCACAAAGGCATTAAAGGATAATAGTAAACTAATATTTACCACATTAAACGGTTTATTCCCGCTTTTTCATTCAGTTAAAGAGTTTTATGAATCAGTAGCTAAAGAAGGTAATTCCGTATGTCAGGATTGTAAATTTGATTTGATGACATTTCGCGACCATAATACGGTTGTTTTCGAAGACGATACGGGAAATAAAAAAGAATTAAAATGCAATGAGCGTTATTATGTGCCCAGCGAAATAACATGGCTTTTAAAAACTCTTGGGTATAAAAAAATAGATATTTTTGGTGCAAAACTGGGAGCCTTTTCGAGAAATGACAAGTTGACTACTGAAGATTTTGAAATGCTCATCGTCGCAGAAAAAAATAGTTGTGCAAGAAGTTGTCATACTTGATAAAATAAAAGGCATACATTTAACAAAGAGTTGCCGGTTCTTCTATAATACAGGTTCTAGTTTCGTTCAGCCAGCCACCCCAGCTCAAGATTTTCGGAGAAAATCTTAAGCGCCCCGAAGTCGTTCATGTAAATTTTTTGCCGAAGGCAGAAAATTTACATAACATTTAGACGACGAGGGGCAATGCTAAGATGATTCTAACTTCATCCCATCACACACCCCAGCTCAAAAATTTCAGAGAAATTTCTGAGCGCCCAAAATATTTTCCTCGCGCATTTTTTCTTGTAAAACTCGTTATTCTTTGGTAAAATAACTACACAATCTGGTGAAAGCGCGACTGGCGGTAAACATGGGAAACCATGTGGAAGCGCTTTAAACGGTAGAAATCGAACGCCTGGGTTTTTAAAAAACCCGGGCGTTTGTTTTTTTAGAGGAGGCGATTATATGTTTTTGCGTGGAAGATGGGATAAAACAATCGATGTGAGGGATTTTATAAACAGAAATTATACGCCATATGACGGCGATGACACATTTTTGTGCGGTCCTACAGCGCGAACTAAGAGATTATGGCGGGAATGCCTTAGACTTTTCGAAAAAGAACACAAAAATAACGGTGTGTACGACATCGACGTATCAAAAGTGTCTACTATCACAAGCCACAAACCCGGCTACATAGACAGGGAGCTTGAGCTTATCAAGGGTCTTCAGACCGATAAACCTCTTAAAAGAGCGATAAAACCTTTAGGCGGGATACGCATAGTAGAAAAAGCCTGCAGGGACTACGGGTATAAGCTTGATAACAGGATAAAAGAAATATATTTAAAATACCGTAAAACGCATAATGATGGCGTATTCGATTCTTATACGCAGGATATATTGAAAGCCCGCAGGACAGGGCTTATCACAGGCCTTCCTGATAATTATTCAAGAGGAAGGATTATAGGAGATTATAGGAGGGTAGCGCTATACGGGATAAACAAACTTCTTAGGGCAAAGCACCATGATAAAGAATTATTCGAGGAGTATTCCTCCCAGGAAGCGATACGTTTACGGGAGGAGATAGCAGATCAGATAGGCGCCCTTGAGGATATTGTAAAATTGGGGAAATCATATGGCTGCGACCTCACAAGGCCCGCGGAAAACGCCAAAGAAGCTATACAGTGGGTCTATCTTGCCTATCTTGCCGCCATCAAGGAACAGGACGGTGCGGCCATGAGCCTCGGAAGCGTAAGCAATTTTTTCGACATATACATAGAAAGAGACATAAAACTGGGCTTGCTTACCGAAGAAAAAGCGCAGGAACTGATAGATGATTTTGTCATCAAACTTCGCATGGTGCGCCACTTAAGACCGAAATCATATTCCGAGATATTCGCAGGCGACCCTGTGTGGATAACAGAGAGCATAGGAGGGGTTGGTATAGACGGAAGACACAAAGTTACCAAAACTTCTTACAGGTTTTTGCAGACGTTATTTAACCTTGGGCCAGCGCCGGAACCAAACCTTACGGTTTTGTGGTCTTCCAGGCTTCCCGAGAATTTCAAAAGGTTCTGCGCCGGCGTATCCACAAAAACAAGCTCAATTCAGTACGAGAACGATGACATGATGCGATTGATAGGGGGAGACGATTACAGTATTTCGTGCTGTGTGTCTCTTTTGAAAAACGGAAGCGAAATGCAGTATTTCGGGGCAAGGTGCAACCTGGCCAAGGTATTGCTCTATGCCTTGAATGAGGGCAAGGATGAGATTACGGGTGAAAAGGTTGTTCCGGACATAGCGCCGCTAAAATCCGGTTTTCTCTCGCATGATGAGGTTAAACAAAGATTCATGCAGGTATTGCGCTGGACAATAAGGACCTATGTCGAGGCGCTTAACATTATCCATTCCGTTCACGATATTTACTATTACGAAAGGGCGCAGATGGCTCTCCTTGATACGGAGCTCACGCGCTATATGGCTTTTGGTATCGCGGGCTTATCGGTTGTCGCCGATTCCTTAAGCGCCATACGTTACGCAAAGGTAAGCCCCGTACGTAATAAAAAAGGCCTAACCGTAAACTTTAAGATCAAAGGCGATTTTTACGCTTTTGGAAACGATGACGACAGAGTGGACGGCCGGGCGGTCGACCTTGTAACAACGTTTCTGGCTGAAATTAAAAAACATAAACTTTACAGAAATTCACTCCCGGCAGTTTCGATACTTACTATTACCTCGAACGTAATGTACGGCAAGAAAACGGGAGCGACCCCGGACGGAAGGAAAAAAGGCGAACCGTTCGCGCCCGGCGCGAACCCCATGCATGGCAGGGACAAAATGGGGGTTGTGGCGTCTCTTAATTCCGTAGCGAGCATACCTTACTCCGAATGTAGAGACGGAATATCCAATACCTTCACTACCGTGCCGGATACCTTGGGTAAGACCGATGAAGAACGGGTATCCAATCTCGTGGGTTTGCTTGAAGGGTATTTTATCAAAGGCGCTCAGCACTTGAATATAAACGTTATTAATAAGGAAACACTTAAAGACGCGATAAGGCATCCCCACAAATATCCGCAGCTTACTATTCGCGTGTCGGGATATGCCGTTCATTTTAACAAGTTGCTACCCAAACAGCAAAAAGAAGTGTTAGCAAGGACGTTTCATGAAACAATGTAAGAAAACACAGCATACAGGGCGGATTCATTCGATAGACAGCTTTGCCACGCAAGACGGCCCCGGCATACGTTTTCTTCTTTTTATGCAGGGGTGTATAGCCAGGTGCCTCTATTGCCAGAATCCGGATACCTGGGAGCTAAATACGGGCTTTCGCATGAGCGCGAATGAGGTATTTAAAATGATAAACCGCTGTACGCCTTACATGAAAGCATCAAAAGGCGGCATTACGATCTCGGGAGGCGAACCTCTTTTACAGATGGATTTTATTACGGAGCTTTTCAGGCTTTGCAAAAAAGAGAGTATCCATACCGCGATAGACACAAGCGCCTTTTATGATGACCGTGACAAAAAATCGCTGCGCAAACTCATCTCACTCACAGACCTTTTTATATTGGACATAAAAGCCGGGTGCGAGGCTCTCCATAAAAAAATTACCGCAAGGGACATGGATGAGGTGTTGAGGTTTTTGAATATACTTGAGTCCGAGAAAAAGCCTTACTGGCTTCGGTATGTGCTTGTTCCGGGATTGAACGACTCAAAAGAGGCCATAGTCTCTTTAAAGAGAATTCTGGCGTGGCTTAAATATTGTGAAAAGTTCGAATTCCTTCCATATCATACCCTTGGTGTACACAAGTGGAAATACATGAAGCTTAAATACCCGTTACACGGCATAGCTCCGGCAAGCCCGCAACAAATAAAAAAAGCCCGGCTTATGCTGAAAAAATAACAGCACTATCCTGAAAATACATAAGCGATAGGACATCGTATGCGTGCGAAATGGCGCCACGGGTTAAAAATCTATTAAAAAAGGCCAAAAATTTTAATTGATTATTTAGAAGTTTACGTTTAGAATAAACTTTAACAAACCGAACAACTGTAATAGAGCCTATTAAAAGAAGCCATGCCAGAGAAAAAGAATAGCAGAAAAAATTTAATTTTGCTCACAACGATTATCGTAATCGGTTCTTTTTTCGCCGGTACCTTATTTTACAAATACGGATTTACCGCCAAATTAACGAATGTTCTCGGGCCTCATGGCGTTACAAATAAAAAATCTACGGCAAGAGAAAAAGAATTATTATACCCGTCCACTGGCCAGGGGCTTTCGGAGATTTTTATAAAAGACGCCGGTTATCCTTTCAAATTTATCGTATATGGTGACACAAGAGAACCCGCCGGTTATGAAAAGGAAGCTATTATAGAAGAAATCATAAAGGAAAAACCCTATTTCGTTATTCATCTCGGGGACATGGTAAGCTACGGCGAAGAGCATCAGTGGAAAATATTTGACATCTTCGAAGGGAAAATAATAAGCAACGGCATAGATTTTTATCCGGTTCTGGGCAATCACGAGTATTATACGAGAGAAGACAAACATCCGGAAAACCCGGAAAAACAGACAACGCATTATTTTAAAAGATTTAGGTTTCTTGACGGCAAACACTGGTATTCATTCAAATGCAACGACAGCGTATTCCTTGTCCTCGATACGAATACCGAATATTGCAAGGGAAGCTATCAGTATAAATGGCTACTTGAAGAGCTGAAGAGTAAGCCCGGCCAGAGATTTTTATTTATAGCCATGCACCATCCTTTATATTCCGGGAACAGTTACCGGCCGGTCCGCCGGGAGGAGGAGTTTTTGAGGGATGTCTTGGAAAGCTGTGATGGCGATAAGCTGGCCAGGCCCGATATAGTTTTCTCCAGCCACACCCATAACTACGAAAGATACAAACAAGGGGACATAAATTATATAGTTTCAGGCGGAGGAGGCGCACCTCAACACGCAGTCAAAAGGGGCGATAGCGATCTCTATCTCAAAGAAGGGGACAATTATCACTATTGCAGGATTACAGTCTGGCATGACAAAGTTATGTTTGAAATGCTCAGATTGAATGAAAAAAACGGCAATTTCGAAATTGCCGATAGTTTTACAATCTCTAAATAGACAGCATACTTTTATTAGAACGATCGCAGAGATTTTAAGAAGATTACAGCGATTTTTTACGCATTCTTATATCCATACTATAAAAAAATGACAGAAGCAATTATTTTAGCCATAATACAGGCGGCTACGGAATTTTTGCCAATCTCCTCTTCGGGTCATCTTGCGCTGGTTTCCAGTTTAATTTCACAGCCTAGCCTTTTTCTATTCACGGCACTACACCTTGCCTCGCTCGTAGCGGTTATTATATTCACAAGGAATGAAATAGCGCAACTTGTGCGTTTTGACAAAAAATACAGAAAAATGTGGCTTTATTTAGTCATTTCAACAATACCGGCAGGGTTATGCGGAGTATTATTCAGCGATTTAGTGGAAAAAGCATTTTCATCAAATCTTTTTATAGGCGCGGCTTTTATTTTTACGGGTTTTATTTTATTCCTGACAAAATTCACGTCGGTACATTCGGGGCTTAACGGTAGAAACGCCTTGATAATAGGATTGTTTCAGGTTTTGGGCATTTTTCCCGGCGTCTCGAGAAGCGGCATGACGATTTCCTCGGCCCTATTTTTGGGCATAGACAGGGAAAAAGCCGCGAAATTCTCGTTTCTTCTTTTCATGCCGGTTTCATTAGGGGCGTTTTTACTGGAGTTAGGGCACGGTTTCTATTTTAACGCCGCCCTTCTAGTATCTTTCCTTGTGTGCTTAATCTTAAGCCTTCTCTTCCTCAAGCTGCTTTTAGCCATTGTCAAAAAGGGACAGTTGTGGTTTTTTTCGTTTTATTGCGTTGCGGTGGGTATTGTATGCCTCTTTTTATTTTTTAAGAGGTGAAAAACGTATTGGCCACAAATCAGGATAGCCTGTTTATCTCCCCAGCCTTTTTAAGAGCCATTTCAGCGAATACCGGACCTATAAGCTCATGTATGACGGTAGCGCCTATCGTAACGCTCAATATAATGTCGGATATCTGACTGAAATCCGGATTTTGTTTTATCATAAGG
>JAFGLX010000173.1 GCA_016927795.1 Candidatus Omnitrophota bacterium | reverse complement strand
TAGCTGTAGACGCCTGTAAAGCAGTCTTTGGCAAACCCATCCACGGCTAACCTAAATTGCACCTCGGGCATGTACACTCCCGAGGTGCAATCACGGTTAATTTTTTTATCCTTCAAAAGTTGCCTTTCGATTCTCCTTATGCTAATCTTTAAGAGAGTAGAAAGTTAGATATTCTAGCACTACTTTTCTGAGGGGGTGCGTGATGGGAAGATTTCTTGATTACGCGAACCTTTCAAAGATTCTCGCCAAAGTTGCCCTGTTTTTTATATTCGCCCTGGCGTTAAGGACGCTTTCTGATCTTTCGATAGTTCCGTATTACGGCGTGGCTTCATGGCATTATGAACCTCCGCCGGTAAACGTATCCAGAACTGCGGATTACGGCGTGGCTTCATGGTACCATAAAGACTCGCCCGGAGTTTTGCCTACGACCGCGAATATGGAGAAATTCAGCGACAAAAAGATGACCTGCGCTTCCTGGGACTTTCCTTTTAATACCAGGCTTGAAATAACCAACATGCAAAACGGAAAAAAAGTACTTGTCAGGGTAAACGATAGGGGACCGTCAAAGAGATTGTATCACGTAGGACGGATCGTTGATCTGACAAAGGCCGCTTTCGAGAGGATCGAAGATCCGGATAAGGGACTCGCTAAGATCCGTGTTCGCGTCGTTAAATAGGCTTCATACCAAAAAAAAGTTGTTTTTTGCCCGCTAATCATTATAATATGTGATTAATGAAATTCAGGATAAATACTGTATTCCAGTTTTGTTTGTGCTGTCTATTGCTTACATTTTTGGCATCATGTACCGGCCCCCGTGTTTCCGGTCCCGCCGAAACATATGAATCTTCTGTTTCAACCCAGCTTGGAAGCGCAAATTACTATCATGTTGTGGCACCGGGTGAGACCCTGTGGCGTATCGGAAAGATGTACGATGTTGACATTGAAACCATCAAAAAGGCCAACAGAATAAGAAACGTCAGGAAGGTCGAGATCGGGGATAAGCTGTATATACCCGGGGCTTCTCCCCGAAAAGACGTCGTAACTTTGTATCCCAGCCGAAAGTGGAAATATATCATAATTCATCACAGCGCTACCGATGCGGGCAATTCAATGCAGTTCAACGCTTCGCACATACAGCGCGGGTGGAAGGGCGTAGGTTACCACTTTATCATCGACAACGGCACTCTCGGAAAAGACGACGGCCAGATCGAAATGGGTCCGCGGTGGATAAAGCAGCAGAACGGGGCGCACTGCAAGGCCGGCGACATGAACGAGAAGGGGATAGGCGTATGTCTTGTAGGAAATTTTTCCAAAGACCGCCCCACAAGAAAACAGATGCAGTCATTAAAATATCTCGTCAATAAACTACGCAATTATTACAAAATACCCAAAAACCGCATAATGGGACACGGCGACGTCAAAGGCGCCAAGACCGAATGCCCGGGTAAAAGATTTTCCGTAAAGAGATTTAGGGCCACCCTATAACAGATATCAAACCGCAGGTTGTTTCCAAGATGACGGTAAGGTTAAGGGGATTTATTCTGCGCCGATACCGAGAAGAACTATAGCGACTGTTTTTAAAAGTATCAAAAGATCCAGGCTCAGTGACCAGTTATCTATATATTGAAGGTCTAATTTGACCCACTTGTCAAAATTTATAATATTATTCCTTCCGTTTATCTGCCATAGACATGTAAGGCCGGGTTTGACACTTAAGCGTCTTCTTTGCCATCCCTTGTACTGCTCCACTTCTGAGCGGAGCGGCGGCCTCGGCCCTACGAGGCTCATCTCGCCCTTGAATACGTTCCAGAGCTGCGGGAGCTCATCAATGCTCGTTTTGCGTAACAGTTTTCCAAGGGGCGTGATCCTGGGATCATCCTTAACTTTAAATACGGGTCCTGACATTATATTTTGATCCGCTATCGCGGCTTGAAGTTTTTCCGCATTATGGATCATGGATCGGAATTTGTAGATTGTAAACTCTTCACCGTCTTTTCCGATTCTTTTTTGTTTGAATATTATCGGTCCGGGGGAGGTGAGTTTTATTCCGATAAGCGCGAAAAGAATTAAAGGAGAAAAGACGATAAAAATGAGCACGGAGCCGATAATATCGATCAGCCGTTTAAGTGCCAGCCGTAAAGGCAGGGGAGCGATCTTTCTTAAGATCAGGAAAGACAGTATCCATGAAATGTATATGTGATGATGTGTCCTCATAACTTTTCAAAACTCTTTAATAAGTTGCATTCAAAAAATCCAAAGAACCGCTCTTTGGACACGATACATGCATAAAAATGCCATTTATAACTTTAAATTCATCTAACATTATAGCAAATTCCACAAGATTATGCAAGAAAAAAATATGCGGGCGGTTTTTAGACGCAAATAAATGACAACAGGATTTATTTTTTTGAAAAAGTGTATTAGTTGGTAACGTAAGTTCTTTTAAGAGAATGACTTAGGTGAAGGTAAAACGTCCCCAAAGAAACAAAGAAATGCCTTGACATTTTTTAGGTATGGATTAAAATGAGTATAAACTCATAATAAAAAAATGAAAAACATTATTGGTAAAGGAAGAGGAAGGCCGAGGAAAAAGAAGATCGTGGGCGAGCAGCCCCGCATCGATCATTTCAGCCCAAGGGGGCGCCCCGGGAGGCCCGAAGAAGCAGTCATAACCGTCGAAGAATACGAGACTATTCGACTGTCCGATCAGCTCGGCATGCCCCAGAAAAAAGCCGCGCAGATGATGGGTATTTCCCAGCAATCTTTCAGCCGGATCGTACGCAACGCGCATAAAATGTTAGCCGATGCCATCGTTAACGCCAAGATCATACGGATAGAGGGCGGGGATTACATAAATAAGCGTTCCATGGATATCGCCGACAAACTTAAAAGGAGGGCACGAGAGACATGAGTTCCAAATCCGAAAAATATATGCGCAAAGCTGCCATAGCAAGCCTCTCCTGCAATATCGTGCTTTTCGTTATAAAGTCAACGGCTCTTTTGCTTATCCATTCTTTGGCCATTGCCGTGGACCTTGGAATAACTTTTGTAGGGCTGACGGTTTCGGTGATACTGTATTATTCAATAAAGCTCGCTAACCGTCCCGCCGATCTGATGCACAATTACGGATACGGCAAGGTCGAACACGTGTGTGAAGCCCTTGAGGGCTTGGTTCTTATTGGAATCGCCCTGGCGATGTCCTGTCAGGCGGTATTGCATCTTTTGCACCCGAGGCCTGTGACCATGCCGTGGATCGGCGTAGTATCCGGCCTTATCAACTGTTTGCTGAATTTCGGGGGAGCGTATTACATTTTCAAGATGGCGCGGAAAAGTTCATCTCCGGCCATATATGCCGAAGGCGTCCATTACCGCCTGGAAGGTTTTATTTCCGCGG
>JAFGLX010000172.1 GCA_016927795.1 Candidatus Omnitrophota bacterium | reverse complement strand
GCAGGGGCACTGGCTATGCCCGTACAGAAAGAGGTATTTTTCACCATGGGCGAAGAGGGTTCTTTTGTTAACGGGACGAGGCTCAATGTTACCCCGACCAGCATCAAGGATTCCCTTATAGCTTGCGGTTTTTCCGAAGGTTACGCCGACAAGGACTCAAGAAGGAGAGAATACGAGAATTTTGGCAGAGTAAACGACATGAGCAGGGGATGTATGCGCACAGGTTCGGCCGCAACTAATATTTCTTATGTTGCTGCCGGACGTTTTCAGGCAGCTTATGGTATTGATAACAAAATGTGGGATGTGGCCGGCGCAATAGCCGTGGCGCTTGGGGCTGGCTGCAGCGTTTATACGGACAGGAAAGAACGCTCGTTTAACGTAAGCTATGTTGTAGGAGCGCCCGGTGTTTCAGAGGAGCTGGTGAAGATTGTACATTCCGGAAAATTAGCAGAATTACAACCTCTATGAAGAAAAGATTAGCCGATTATCTGGTGGAAAGATTACCCGAATTGACGGGTAGCAGGCACTCCTTTTTTCTTTCGGGCGGCGGGATTATGTATCTTACGGACGCGCTTGGAAAAAGCCGCAGAGTTACGCCGGTAGCAATGCACCATGAACAGTCGGCCGCCATCGCAGCGGACGCATACGGCAGGGTTAACAATACGGTCGGTATTCTGTTTGTGACCTCCGGCCCCGGCGGCACAAACGCGGTGACCGGCGTGGCAGGAGCGTGGCTTGAGTCGACACCGCTTCTTGTCATCTCGGGGCAAGTCTCTAGGGCAAATCGGAGACATAATTCACCCGTCAGGCAAATGGGTTTCCAGGAAATAGACATAATCCCTATAGTAAAGCCCATAACGAAATACGCTTGCACGATCCTGGAGCCTGAGATTATACGCTATCACCTTGAGAAAGCAGTTTATCTTTCGCGGACAGGACGGCCGGGTCCGGTATGGCTGGATATCCCTCTTGACGTGCAAAACGCAGAAATAAACATAAATAGGCTTAAGGGATTCAACCCTTCCTCCATTGCGCCCGTGACCGAGCCGCATAATGAAACAGATAAAAAAATAAATAGAATCCTCGAGCTTTTGGCAAAAAGTAAAAGGCCGCTTCTTTTAGGAGGCGGGGGGATTTTTTTGTCGGGCGCAAAAAAAGAATTCATAAAACTTGTAAACACGCTTGAAATACCAACACAGCTTTCATGGAACGGCATAGACCTTATCGAAGAGGCGCATCCTTTATTTTTCGGAAGACACAATTCATACGGCCCGAGGTACCCTAATTTTATAGTACAGAATTGCGACCTTCTCATTTCGATCGGCTCGAGGCTGGGTTTGCAGCAGATAGGTTTTAACTACAAGTCTTTCGCCAGGGGCGCCAGGAAGGTCGTGGTTGACATAGACCGCGCCGAACTTAAAAAACACACGGTGAAAGCGGACATACCGGTGCAGGCGGACGCGGGATATTTTATCGAAACGCTCCTTCAGAAGGTAAAGTCAGCTCCGCTTGTGAAGCCGGACATAAAAGAGTGGGTGATGTGGTGCAACGAAAAAAAGAAACGGTTTCCGGTATGCCCGAGCAGTTATTATAAGAATAAAAAATACGTAGACCCTTATGTTTTCTCGTTTTGCCTTTCGGAGGTCCTGCCGGAAGGAGCCCTTATTATGCCAGGAAGTTCCGGTACGTGTTTTACGGTAATGAATCAGGTATTTAAAATCAAGAAAAAACAGCGGTTTTTTACATCAAAGGGGCTTGCGGCCATGGGATACGGACTGCCGTCTTCCATAGGGGGCTGTTTCGCCGGCGGTAGGAGGGATACCGTTACCGTGATAGGTGACGGCGGGTTTCAGCTTAACATTCAGGAATTGCAAACCGTGGCCCATTATAGGCTGCCGATAAAAATATTCATATTGAATAACGAGGGATATCTCTCTATAAGGACGACGCAACTGACCTATTTTAACGGCCGCTTTGTCGGTTCAGGCGCAACAAGCGGGGTGAGCCTGCCGTCTTTACGCAAAATAGCAAATGCTTACGGCATGCCATACCGCAGGATAAAATCCCACGCGCGCCTTAAAAACGAGATCAAAAAAACGCTAAAAACCAAGGGGCCGGTCATTTGCGAAGTTATGGTAAACCCGAAAAAAGCGCTTTTGCCGAAACTCGCTTCTTATAAAAAAGCCGACGGAGACATAGAGTCAAGACCACTGGAGGACATGGTTCCTCTACTACCGAGAAAAGAGCTCTATTCTAGTATGATAATACGCCCTTGGAAGAAGTGAGAAAAATATGAAAGGCATTACAAAAAAGATACCCGTAGTGATTCTAGCCGGAGGAAAAGGCGCTCCGCTTGGCGCCGCCTCGCGCGTTATACCGAAGCCCATGATAGACATAAACGGAAAACCGCTTATTTTGTATATCATCGATCATTACATAAAATACGGATTTAAAAAAATCATTATCTGTACGGGCCTTGGCTCGGAAATGGTAGAGCGCTTCGTAGGCTCGTCAGATTACTTGAAGCGCTCGGGGCTCGACTTGAGCGTTGTTAATACGGGACCCGGGAACATGACTGGCTCTCGGATTGCACAGATACGCGCGAAGGTAAATAACGCCGACAATTTTTGCGTGACATACGGCGACAGCGTATCGGACGTAAACCTGGCCCGCATGTTGGATTTTCACATCAGTCATGGGAAAATAGCCACGCTCCTCGGTGTGCATGCACCGATAAG
>JAFGLX010000171.1 GCA_016927795.1 Candidatus Omnitrophota bacterium | reverse complement strand
CGGCTTCGCCGCTAGGCGAGCGAGACGGGTGTGGCGAGAATCCCGTAGAGTTTCATCTGGAGAAACTTCGTGCGGGACAATTAACCAATGACCAGATTGGAACTTGGGATTTGGAGCATTTATTCGTCATTCGGGTTTGGCATTGTGATTTAGGCTGCCAAAAGTTGTTATCATAATTGTGAAGTAGTACGCTGTGGCCGGTTAAACGTTAAAAAACCGCGGTTCTATCGGGATAGATAATTTTTATTCCTTGCAAACTCCGATTTTTTATTATAAACTAATAAAATCGAGGAACAGAGATGCAGTGGGATAAAACGCAGCTCAAAAAAACAATACGCAAGGTTATCGGCGAGAAGCTTCTCGTAATAGCTTCTAACAGGGAGCCTTATATACACACATACCGCGAGGGCAAAATAGAGTATATACGGCCTGTCGGCGGCGCCGTTACGGCGCTCGACCCGGTCATGAGGGTATGTAAGGGTACGTGGGTGGCGTATGGTAACGGTAACGCGGACAAGGCGGTAGTAAACAGTAAAAATGAGATAAAAGTACCGCCCGAAAAACCGTGTTATAAGCTTCGCAGGATATGGCTTACCAAAGACGAAGAGAACGGTTATTATTACGGTTATTCCAACAAAGGGCTATGGCCTTTGTGCCACATGACTTATACAAGGCCGCAATTTGACGACGTGGACTGGGCCTATTACAAAATCGTGAACCAGAAGTTCGCTAATACCATACTCGGAATAGTAAAAAACAGGAAGGCTTTTGTCTGGATACAGGACTATCATCTCTTTCTTCTAAGCAAATTATTGAAAGAGAAAGCCAAAAATATCGTTACTGCCCATTTCCTTCATATACCGTGGCCGAATCCGGAGTCTTTCCGGATATGCCCGCAAAAACAGGAAATACTCGAGGGACTTTTATCCAACAACCTGCTTGGCTTTCATATACGATATCATTGCGGGAATTTTATGGAGAGCGTGCGTTCGGAGCTTGAAGCCAGGATAGACCTGGAGAGGACCTCGGTTACATACGGAGGCCATGAGACCGTTGTGAGGGCGTTCCCTATAAGCGTGGACTTCGATGAGATATCCGCCTCTTCTGAGTCAAAAGCGGTTACAAGCGCTATGAAAAAGCTGAAATATGAATTCTCCATAACCGACGATACTTTTGTTATGGTGGGCCTTGACAGGATCGATTACACAAAAGGCATAATAGAGAAAATCAGTGCCATAGACCGCTTTTTCGAAAAATTTCCGGAATACAAAAAGAAAGTCGTGTTTATACAGAAAGGCGGCCTGAGCCGTATGCATATCGATAAGTACAGGGAGCTCAATGACAAGCTTAATAACCAGGTGGAAGAGGTGAACTGGAAGCATTCAACCGAGAACTGGGCGCCCGTTATATTCATACGCAAGCACATGTCGCGAGACGAGATCATAGCGCTTTACAAAATCGCCGACGCCTGCCTCGTGAGCCCCCTTCACGACGGCATGAATCTCGTATGCAAGGAATTCATCGCCGCAAAAAATGACCTGAAAGGGATACTTATTCTTAGCCAGTTTACGGGAGCCGCCCGAGAGCTAAACGACGCCATCTTCGTAAATCCGTATGACAGGGAGAAATTCGCAATCGCCATAAAGGAAGCGGTAGAGCTTCCGCAGGACGAGATAGAAAGAAGAATGAAAAACCTAAGGAATGTTGTAAGGGATAATAATATATACAAATGGGCGGGAAAATTTCTGGAAGAGTTGAAAAAGATTTAATAGGAAGAATAAAAAATGCCGGAACTATACTGTATTTTTTAGACTACGACGGCACTCTTACGGCCATACGAAAAAAACCTCACCTGGCACGACTCGATAAAAGGACAAAAATAGTTCTTAAGAAGCTCTCCCGGAAAACCGGCGCGAAAGTATTCATAATAAGCGGGCGTTCTTTAAAAGACGTAAAGAACCTTGTCGGTTTAAAGCCGTTGTACTACATAGGAAATCACGGTATAGAGCTTGAGGGCCCGGCGCTTAGATATCTTGATGCCAACGCCGGCGCTCTTAGAGCCTCGATAGCAAAGATATACAGGGCCGTTAAGCGGGAATTGGATATAAAAGGCGTACGTGTAGAAAACAAAACTTACACGCTTAGCGTTCACTACCGTCTGGCGCGCGGAACCAAGGCGGAGGTTATAAAGAAAAAGCTCTTTTCCTGCGCGTACGATTTTCTGAAGAGAGGAGAAATAAATATCACGGGCGGTAAAAAGGTTTTTGAGGTACGCCCAAAGGCCAGGTGGGATAAAGGCAGCATCGTAAAATGGGTAATAAAAAAGACTAAACCAAAAAAACCGCTGCTTGTAGTTATAGGGGATGATAGGACCGATGAGGATGCGTTCAGGGTGGTTGGCAGGAAAGATATCAGCATTCTGGTATCCAAGAAGACGAAAAGCACCTTTGCGCGCTATCGACTGCCCTCACCCAGAGAGGTAATAGAATTTCTGGAAAATGCCGCCGGGGCTTCCCGGTAATAACACTTTTTTAGCGGAGTAAAATGTATGAACCGCTGGACCAAAAAAGCAAAAAACGAATTCCAGTTTTACACAAGCGTCAAGCTGCGTGAACTTACAGGCATGAGTGCACACAATCTGAGGGAACTGGTGGCGGTTATAAAGGAAATTCCAGGTTCATCCATTTACTATCATACGCATGTTTTTCTACAGAGGCACCAGAGCCGTTCGCCGGAACCGCCCAATGACTTTGCTTATTGGGTATCTAATATATTGGGTGAATACAAATTAGGCGAGGAACTGGCGAGCATAGACATATGTTCGTTCGGTACGATACGGGAATTACGCGAACGCATAATAAGCGCGATTGAAAAATATCTGTTTGAGACCAAAGAGCCGCTAAGGCAAGCCCCGCAGGGAATGGAATTTGATTTTATAAAAGCCCACAGCTTTATCGTTCCCACGGGGCATAAGGCGCGCAACCTCAAAGAGTTCGCAATGGCTCTCGATAACGTAACGATACATTCTATATATTTTCATATATTCGAGGCTAAACTGCGTCTTGAAAAGGGAATAAACGATTTTTCATTCTGGATCGGGACCTCGGCGTATGCGCCGGAGCTGGCGAGAGCCATCGCGTCGCTCGACCCTTATACTTTTACAATGGAAGGTTTAAGGCGAAAACTTATCGAGATGATAGGGCTCTGGTGTGCTGCCCCGTTTGAAAAAGAAAAAAATAAAGCGGAATAAGGAAAACTAAACCCATGAT
>JAFGLX010000170.1 GCA_016927795.1 Candidatus Omnitrophota bacterium | reverse complement strand
CGATACCACCTCTTATATCTTCGGCAAACTTATCCATTGACAAGCGCATAATTTCGCTATCATTGGGCTTATTGAGAAACAATGAAGCAATGGGAGGTAATATCTGAAGTGCTGTGCACCACAAAAGGAGCCCAACGCCCACTTCTGAAAATGGTATACCCCACAGGTCATGTGGTATAAACATTAATACAAAGTGCTCATAAAACCGTAGAGGTTCGATAAGGCCGAGATGCTCAAACAAAAACGCAAGCGGCGATTCGTCAATAAAAGGCATAAACGTCTTTATCAATAAGGCTAATCCATACATCCACGTAACCGCGTAAGTTATGATGGTCGGGAAGCTTGCCGTAAAACCTGAATCATAAAACTGGTTTCTCCACCATTCTATCCAGCCAACCTGCTTTATTCTGCACTCAAAATATTCAATGGGATAATGGCGTCTTACAAACGCTCTCCCAATCCCGCGCCAGATAATCGCGCCCAAAACCATGGAAACGCTTATGAGAAATATTGTGGAAGCGATGGATTCTTTGGTCCCAAAAATTGCTGAAACAAGGCCGGCCGTATCAAAAGTCCCCAAAAATATGAGAATGCCGAACGAAGCGACCATATGTGCGCCTATTGAGTTTGGCATTATCCACCGCCTGCGCTGGTTAAGCTGTTCTTCTTCGGCCGCTTCTTTAGCTAATGAGTCCTCCAGTGTTTCGGTATCCGGGTCGCTGAAATTGAGAACCCTAAGGTCGCTTTCCGCAGCGGCCATACCAACACGCTTATCTTCTGTTGTGTCATCCGGTGGATGATAGACAAGTGGTTTTAGCATCTTAAGGCTACCCAACATTTTTCTTGCGGCTTTACTTGTTACAGAATGTTTGATTCCGGTTACGGCATTAATCATCCGCCTTCTGCGGGAAGGGACATATACAGCGCGCCCCGTTCTTGGATCCAAATGCTCCAGAGTGGCGCCGATATGCTGTTCAAGTATGAAACAATTGGTTGTACCGTCTAAGTGGTACAAAGAATTACGCACAATAAAACGATAGCCGATGCCTGTCCTAATTAAGAACGGCATTAATACTTTAGCGCTTAATGCAAAGGTTATAAAATACAGAAGGTAAGGAATAATCACATAATGCGCGACCATGGCGCTAAAGCCCATGCCTAAGAAAGGATTAACAAATAAAAGCCATGCTAATGGCACGGCAAATCTCAAAATAAAGCTAATCATATCACGCGGCACGATATGTTTGGTAAACATAAAAGACCTGTAGTCATGCGGCGAATAGGAGTTTTTGCCAAAAAGAGCTATGGTAAGTTTGCCTTGCATTACAGAAGGCGTGTTTCTTCGCTTAAATTCTGATTTTATAAAAGCATCTTTATTCTCATAAATCGCGGAAAACATGGCTGAAATAACAGCCTTTTCTTTGCGGCTTCTCTCTGTTATTTTATTATAGGCCCTGCCGATTACAGGTATTGCCATAGATGCTATTAACATCGGCCCCGGCGTAGCTTTTATTCCCTTGGCTGATTTTTTTAGGCCTCCGGGCGTCGTAATTATTTCAGCAATCCTTTCATAATTTTCCGCTCTGGTCGCTTCTATGACTTGGCGTCTCACTTCCGGCGTTAAATCGTTGGCGCCATTTGCATATTCATCATATTGACCGCCTATTCTGCCTTGCATTGACTGGAGGTCCACGCTCCAATGATTAGCCTCATCATAAAGGCCTTCATTGCGCTTGGCCAATGCTGTCGGTGCTATTCGTGAGGCATCGTAGTCCTCGCCCATCTCTTCTTCCAGATATTGTATAGTGGCCTTACTCCGTTTGTACCCTATCGCCAAGGTCCACATTTGAAGCTTATTGGGCTCGTCTTCGGGGTCGTAAATTTCCCAGATATCCGGCACAACCATTCCTCCTACTAATGCCCTATGCACCCATTCTCTAACAGAAGAATTAGTTATGCCCGGTTTGGTAAAAAGACCGCTTACTCCTACGCCGGGGGCGTTACTAGCCCTAACGTGCCAGTTAACTATATAATGCTTCAGCTCTTTTCCGGTACGTACCAGTTCCTGTTTTTCATATTTGTCAAAAAGCTTCTCGTACACTCCCCTGTCCGGCGAACTTTCGGGCTCCCGTATCGAAAGGACAATGTGAAGCTTTTCTGTCGGATAGCCGTTTTTGACAACGCAGTCTTCGTAAATCCTCCCGGGCGCAAAATCCATCTGGCTTCCCATAATTATTCTTTCAGGAGCCAAAATGGGCGCTGTAACATTTATAATCTCGCCAAACGCATTCTTGAATTCATCGGGAGGCAGAACTGTTTTAAATCTTTTCAATATATCAAAATTCGTAACAATTCTATTGTCTTCGGTTATGCCTAAATCCGTATAGCCATTATCCGTCAATACCGCATTTGCGCTTCTTCTTAATCGCAGACCTCTGAATATCCTTTCAATACTGTCGCGGTCATTAACAGTTTCTATAATGGCTTTGACTAATTCGTTCTGTGCAATGCCGTTTAAGAACACATATCTATAATTTTCGGGTGTCCTTAAAAGCTTGATTATTCTCTCGCGTCGCTTGTGTGGCAAATTCACAAAATTATCGAGTTCTCGCTGAGTTACGGGGCTGCAGTTAATAAAATCCATTAACGCCTCTTGCTCCATTCTCGGCAGCCTTTGAAATGATCTCGATAGTTCTAAAAATAAATCCTGATGAGTTTGCTCGGCCCGGCTCATAATTTGAAGTATTTCCTTTTTTCTATCCTGGTACAGCGAACCGAAACTTTTCAATTCAAAAGCGGTAACGCTAAGCATATCCGTATACTGCGCGGAATGGCCAAGGCACTCTGTCAATTCATCCTGTTTTTCTTCCGGCAGGTTGCTGAAAGATGCGATTATGCATAGCAAGTCAATATTATTTTCTATATCATAATCAACCGGGTCCAGGAGTGGTATTATCGGTGCGAAATCCTTATCTTCCCTTACGAACGTACATCTGGTTTTATCCAGCATGCCCCATATAAATGAATCCTGCTTAAAGGTCTGGACTGCTATCAAAAGTAGAAATCCTCCCCAGAAAATACGTTTTGCAAGAAAATTGGCAAAATCGGATGAAATATCAAGCTCGATATGCCCAAGGCATAAATATGGGCTTATCTGCGCAATATACGGAGCTATAACCGGCAGTAAGAAATATATCAGAATGCTGCTTAACAATATATAAAAGTGGAAGTAAAGAAGCGGTTTTGCGAACCATGTCCTGATAGAGGTAATAGACGCTGTCATGCCTTCCCTGTCATGGTTTTCAACTTCCTCAAATATCTGAGCGGAACGCGCGTCACGCACACCTGTAAGCAGTTCTTCAAAATTACGCGTTTCTTCCGAGTGCCTCTCCCATTTTCTCAATGAAGTGCCAATATATTTTGTTCCTTCGTCCAGTATGCGATAAGGCTCTATCCCGGTTATCTCCTTTATGAATCTACTTCCGCCCCTCTTGGTCTCGACTGTTTCATAGGCCCTGTGTATCCCCAGATATAAAGCTGTTTTTAAAGCTTCGCTATTATCTCCGGTAAGAAGGGATCTTTGAACGGCAATTCTGTCAGGATATTGCTGAGAGGCTGTACGGACGTTTCTTGTTATTAAAATAGGTATGGTCGAAGGGATTTCTCCAAAAATTGCCGTAAACTTTTGCCTAATCGCAAAGAGAGCATTTTCAAGTGCTTCCTTTTCGTTTCTTTTTAACTTTGCCGCGTTGGTTAATAAGACGGGGGCTTGCCCGTCTATTTTTACATCGATTGAAATATTTCTGGAAGTGCGCGCATAAATTTTTTCGATAAAGGGATGCGTAACCGCTATGCCAAGCACAGTCGGTGGTCGTGGAAGCATTTTTGGGTTCCTCATTTTCATAACATACGAGACGCTTTTTTCTTCCAGTTGATTTTTTGCTTTTGGGAAGCTTGCTGTGGGATCATTGCCCATATTGGAATTAATAATATATGACCACTTCCTAAGGTTCAGTGTGAATTTTCTCGAATTATTCCTTGTTCTTTTTATGAGGCCACAGGCATTGGAACGCAGTAATCGCTTTGTGTTAATTTTGAAACTGCGTTTTTTATCGGTTCGCTGGCGTTGTGAAACTTTCAGATTTGCCAGAAATGCCTTCAACCCATTTAATGCGATGTTAAAATCCTCTGTTTTGCGGAAGGACTGCACGAATGACGGTATGAGATATTTTGAAGCTTCCTCGACGTATAAATCGCCGTCTGACAAACTGACTATGGCCTGCCTCGCTCTCATTTTTACTTCTTCGGATATGGAATTGTTTACAATAAACGGCATGACAGCATTAATCAGCAAATCTGAAGCCTCACCGGGTATTTGTACCTTAATGTCTTTTATACTGTTCAGGCATCTTGTAAAATTGCCATTGTCCAATTCCTCTTCTATAAGCCGGGGTATGTCGACTTCTAACACCTTCGAAGGGTCGATATTCTTTTCTAAAAGGCTTTTACCGAATTCTATCACCTGAATAAATTCCGCGTTTCTTTGCCCTGTAATACCCAATATATTGGGTAACGCTCTATCGGTAACTGTCCGTGTATCAATTCCGTGTTTGGCCATATCACGAAGAAGGGCTTCTGTGGCGTTATATCTCTCTGTAAATTCTCTATTATTGGATACTGTCCTCATCAGTGCCGGAATTAACGATCTTACGATAGACGTTGTGTTAATGCCCTCGTTTTGTAAAGAAACTATACTGCTTAATAACGGCGCAAAATACCGAGGGAAGTTTTTAGTGATGTTAACCAATATGGTCATTGTTTCCTTGTCAGCGCTATACAGAGTTTTTACGGTATCGAAATTTTCATTGATATCTCTCAATATAGCCAAATATTCTATATCGAATGTATCTATAACGTTTCCGCGCTCCAACGCATCTATGGCGCTATCTAGTCTGGTTTTATCTTCTAAAAGATAATCCAAGGCGACAGAAAGATGCGTTTCGTCATAAATCTGTGGCAGTACATAACCACCCCATTTGGGCCTGTTAGAATCCGGCGCCGTCTTCAAACTTAGTTTTCTCCACAGGGGGGAAGCAACCCCCAACAACCTGTAATCTCTTTTATCCATAGCGACCAGTTTGAAGTCCATTTTCTTTTTATTGCCGCTGAGAACCGTTCGCGCTTCCTCTCTTATTATCTCCGCTTCTCTTTTACCGTACCGTACGGCCTCCATAATATCTTGATACGATATATACTCATTAATTGGTTCCCCCACTTTTGGGTAAGGGGGAGCAACACCTACATCCCGCAGGACCGTTATCACAACCTGTCTGAGCGCTAAATCATCCGCAGGAGACAGGCCTCTTTCGAGTCTCTCCAACATATCCAAAAGTTCATTAGTCGCTTCTAGTTGTAATCCCGCTTCTCTTATCCTGTTTCTCTTAACGTTAAATCTATCTAAAATATTCGCTATGTCGCGCAAACCGCCTACAAGAAGGTAAAAAAGGAATAGATAGCCTATTGTCCACCACATGTGGAACCCGCTTCCAGCAAGCGAATTAAACTGGACAAAGCTATATGTCTCGAAACCTATAATGTCAAACGGGAAATTCGGTATTAAACTGAGTAACTGAATAAGCAAAGCGAATACAAAACAAAATCGTATAATCGCATATCGCCATGTTTTCGCTTTTGGCAAAGAGGTGGCTTCATTAAGTTCGTTGGCAATGTCTTCTATCGTTCTCACATATTCTCCCATATCGCGCAATAGCGCGTTCTGCATGCCGGGTTTCTCCAAATCAACGAACAGCTTGTGTATCCGTTTGTAATCTTCTGCACTTCCCTCCGTAGCCTCTATCCGCTTTTCTGGTGTAGGCCGGGAAACGGCGGCAGGGGCTCCGGTTCGCTCTCGCGGTGTAGTGGGTGCTATGGCATGCACAGCGGTTCTTTTTTTGCCAATATTTTTTATAAACTTCCACAATCCTGTAATAATGAAAATAAGTGTTAAAATTCCACCTGTAATCGCCGCAATTATGCCGTACCAGGTGTTATCTTTATCCCTACGGTATTCGACTTTCTCTTTCTTCTCTTCTATAACAGGAGCATCTTTTCCGTCTTTATACTTAGGTGCGTCTTGAATTTCAAAGTCCGTTACATATACGTTTCCTTCAATTTTGGCTCTTGATCTCGCGCCAATGGCCAACCTTATACCGAGCTCCTTAACGTGGTGAGGGTCAAAAGGCTTCTCCAGCTTTTCCCTGGGTATTCTCCCTCTTACCCTGACGGTCACCCATTGTTCCGCATTATTCTCGGGTTTCTCGTTATAATTGATCCAAAGATTGGATTCCGGATTTTCCCATTCATAAGATACGATATCTATCCAGTAGCCGCGTTGCTCGTGTCCTTTGACATCAAATAGAGTAGCCTCTACTCCGTTTGGCGATACTTCAACCATATTTTTAGCGAATTCTTCAGGCAATTTTATTTTAAAAACCCACTCTTTTTTATCCATATCTATGTTGTCAACGCCAAAGATGTCCTTTACCCTTATTTTTATCGCAGCTGCTCCATATTCTTCCGTAGCTCCACGCAACGAAATCCTGAATTTCAGACATTTGCGGTTTCTTATATTATCTACTGTAATATCTCCATCGATATTTTTGCCTATTTTTGTCCAGTTGTTAGGGTTATATAACTTGTCCGTTTTTTCCTTATTCAGCCTTAAGTCTTCGGGTATAGAAGTGTCAGTAATGTGTGTTATGCCTCTCCAGTCACATATATTGTTTATATCATCTATTAGGTCGGCGTACATCTTTTCGGCATTTTTGTGTTTAATGCCCATACCCAGAAATTTGTGAATCAGACCCAGCCCACCGTTATTATTATTCTCTGTCTTTCCTACTTCCCTGCTCAATATTACGCGTATCGCTCTTAATTGTCTTTCTATCAAGGGCCTTAATATTTTCTCTTTGT
>JAFGLX010000169.1 GCA_016927795.1 Candidatus Omnitrophota bacterium | reverse complement strand
GCCGCTTCTTTAAACTCGAATTCGGGATGTAAATTCCTAAACCTGTTATAATTCCATAAATAACGTCTTGCCGTAAGATGATTTAAATTCCCGAACGCTATTACAATAAAGGCGGCTACCTCGCTTTTGCCCGCTTCCTCACCGTAAGTCCCGTCCGGTCTTCTGGATCTCTCTTCCGTTCCTCGTCCGTCGTCCCTTGTGGCAACGTTTCCAGTGCTATCTTCCAAAGCTTTAGCACTTTCAGCCCTGACCCACTTTTTCCATCCGGGACGATTTGCCATTTTTTGAAGCATTTCGCTTATGAACGTGTTGATTTCCGACGGATGTTTTTTGTCGATTCCTCTCAGAATTTCCTCCACATAATGCGTTTTACCGTGATAAACATTTATGCGCAAATATTTCCCGTTGTTTGAGTAGGTATCAAATGAAATATGGATACGTTGCGATTCGCCGGCGAGATTTAGCGGATTTTCTATAAAGATATCTACCGCGGTGTTTCTGCCGCCATAAGGCATATATCGGATATTGAAACCCGTGAAAATATCTTTTTTTACTATAGTATGCGCGATAGCCCTGAGAAGTTTATTTTTTATTCCTTTAAATTCTCTGTCGGTCATGTGCTTTTTAGCTTCGTCTTTTTTAATTTCTCTTTCCAGCGATCGCCAATATTTCAGAGCTTGAGAAGATGTATCCGTCAGCTGCTTCCAAATTTCGTCTCCTGCGACGAACTCTTCAAGAGGAACATTGCCTTCACGGATAAGCTGTACTACGTTATTCTGCGGCAAGCTCTCGAGTGGCCTTGTAAGGCTATACCTGTATTGCAGAAGCACCCTGCGGATTGCCTCGCGCTGGATTTCAGTACCTAGTGAAAGGTCGTCGTCCTCATCGCGAAGAGTAGCGAGCATTGTTTTCAGTTTATCAACCTGCTCGTAAGGCCTGTAATTCAGCATAAGGAGATATTGTAGATACAATACTTCATAACTGGCTTCAAGAGGCGCAGAAAGCAACTCGTCGACTTTTCTTGCGCTATCAAGCATGAATGAGGCATTCTCTGTAAAACGATAACGGTCTTTACCTCCAGAAACGGACTCCTTAACCAGATATCCTTTTTCCACAAGACTCTCTAAATCGCGGATAGTCTGTCGGCTTGCGCTGTGCGCGTTTTCGGGCAGGTTCGCAAAGCCTGCTTTATCCTTTATCTCATTGTAAGCCGCGTGAACATCATCTACCGTCAAGTAGCCTTTTCGAATGGCTTCTTCCGTGCACCGCGCGCTCGCTATTGCTTGCCATACTCCCCTCTCATCCCTGCCCGGCTTGTTAGCGAATTTGCCTTTTTTGCGAGGTTGAGCAGAACGCCTTTTTTTTAGCCATCGCTTAAGGTCTATTTTATTTGTGAAGTTTTTTAATATGTCCTTTGCTCTGCCATAATCCATAAGAGCACCCGCCAAATCTCGAGGAGGGTATATAAAAAGCTCTTCTTTTGTACCGTTATGGAAAAATATTACTTCAAGGTTAATTGAACCTAAAAAATAACTTACAGACTGGAGCGATAACGCGGGTGACGTAACGTTGACATAGCGGTCCGCTTCCCTTATAATCAATCCGGCAATATCATTATTTTTATGCTGGTTCCGGATGGATAATGTCACTTCTTTCCCATCTTTCGATATGCGAACAGAAGGACGTAACTCTTTTATTGCCGGCTCGCTTACAAGATACGATATAAGGGCGTGTATTCCGGCATGCTTAAGATGGCGCGTGGCCCTGTTTAACATATCCCTCATGCGCATTTTTGCGGTTCTTACGCGTTTCCTGTAAACAGTTGTCCCCTTTTTAGCTGCCTCTTCTGCCAGCTCACGGTCAAGAAGTTTTACTTCATCACGCAGGTCCTGGGTACGAGTAACAAGATCTATGCAAAGAAAAATGAATTCCTCCGTGAAAAATTCATCCGAAGCGAAATTGTCGGGAAATTTTTTCTTTAAACGCCTGGTGAATGCCAGCGCCTTTCTTTTTCCTTTTTCTGTAAGGAAATAATGTCCGTTTCCGCCGCGGATATAACCCCATTTTTTTAACGTGGCTATGTCCCTTCTTAAAGTCCGTTCGGAAATACTCATAAAACAGCGTTCTGCCGCCTGGCTATATTTATTCATGTAAAATCCGTCTTTGCCAAAAAACATATCCTTGCAAAGGCCTAACAGAAGAAGCGTGCTTACCGGGCTTTTGGGAAACTCCGCCGTGAATCTGCCGTGGTCGCGTGCTTGCCCCATTGCCTGCGATTCGGTACCGGTTTTACCGGGGGTTTCTCTTTCTTTAAGATGCGCGTCCAATTTCGTTAAAATCTCGTCTGCGACGGTACTTCCCGCATTTCTGGGCGCTTCGAGTTTTTCGCGCGGTGTATCTTGAAGTTCCTCAACAAAACCTATGCGCAATGCTATCAATGTTTTTTGAGCCCTCATGCTAAGCCCAAGTAGCCTGCCAAGCATGAAAGCGGCATAAGCTTTGGTATCTTTTTCATTTCTTAAGTACAAATTGTGAGCCAATAATTTGTACCGGACCTCATCCAGTGCAGCCTCTCCAAAATTACGTATTTTAATAAGTTCACCCGCTGTTTTTTTGCAGAGTTGGCAAACAGTTTCAACGCCCTCATCCTTAAGCGCGTTTTCTACTGTTTTACTAAGCTCAAGGAAGGAAAGTGTGGCGTGTTGTTTTATACATTCTTTCCATATTTCGTGTGCCTTTTTGGCATCATAATCTACTTTTCGCATCCAATATAGCAGTTCATTCGCGTCATAGTTTTTTTCGGTCTGCATCCTCTCTATAAGTTCATCAAGAACGGGGGTATCATCCTCTACCGCTTTAATTATCTTGGATATAAGGCCCAAACCATAATCCGACAAAAGCCCCATAATTTCATCCGACAAACTCTCCGATAAAGCCTTCCACCATGCGTCTTTTGACGTAACTACAGGCCTCGTAAAGTAATTTTTTACGTCCTCAAGCATGCCTCTGATAGTAAATATCAGGTTTAAAAGGCGCCTGCCTTCTTTAGTGACCCGCCATTTATCCTGATTTTCACCTATAGGCTCAAGGATACCCTGGTTAACAAGTGAGTTGCTTCTCCGGTAGAGAGCTTCCCTTAACGTATCCTTTGTCACATGTCTCAATCCTAATTTTTCGCATCGTCTTTTGTAAAAATGCCAAAGACTGGCAAAAGTAAACTTTTCATAATTAATGTTTAAACTTAAAACTGCGATAGTATCAAGGACAAAATCCGGGTCTTCCAAGAGGCTTTTCGGTTTTCCCGGTCGCCGATAATGGCGGCGCTCTTTTATTTCTTCCCGGCCCCTTGTTTCTATTTCAAATTGATACGCGCCGTTTGGCCCTCTTTCATCAAGAAGCCTTAGAAAGCCTCTACCTTGTCTTAGTAACGCCAAGTCCACAAGGTCCCTGCGGGCTGTCTGTAATGCTGATTTGCGGTTTTCTGCGGGGGCACCGAATCCAAATTGTGCATGTAGGGGTATATAGCCCTCATCGAGATATCGGGCGGCTGTTATGCGGCCTTTCCACAAAGACGGTGTAAAGGCTATAATAGTAAGAGCGTCATCCCAGTTCTTCCCCGGTGTGGACGGCCTTCCGGGTCCGGTTTGCATGGGAGTGGGTTTTTGCGGCAGCGGCTCATTTATGCCTACAAAGTCTGTGTATGCAACGGCTGCCGGCCCTTCACTTTTTGGTAACGTTCTAGACAGCTCTTTAGCATCTTTTATAATTCTGTCTATGATATCATCCACTTTTTCCATAATAGTCGCGGTCTCTTTGCGCGTTAATTTTCTCTGATCAATTGACTGACATAGTATTAAAGATGCTAATTGAGCTTTTATTTTTCTGATTAACGCTTTATCCGCAGGATATTGACATACGAACATGAGCTGCTGAATGGCGACCGCCTGATCTTCCGGATGCCTTATATATTTCTCTAGACCATACGGTTTTAAAAATATATCCGCTAAGGATGGCCCTTGCCTGTCCGCCAATTTGTCATGCGAAACCCTGGCGGAGGGCTCTTCGGCCATTGTAAGTGTGCCCTCTGGACTACCCGATGTAGGCCGGGTTGCGCCTCCCAATATAACCTGTTCTAAGAGCGCGTCAAGCTCTATACCTTTGGCTTTAGCTATCTCCGCCAATTTAAACAATTCACGTCTCATCCGCAACAAGTAGTCCTTTCCTTCTTCATAATCTCCGGTAGAAACGTTACCTTGCTGCGATTCTATTTTCTCCAGTAATCTTTCGATATCAACTACAAGTCCCCCTATGGCATGAATTTTTTCCCATACTTCTTCTCTCACATCATCGTCAGAGGAAATGTCTATTGTATGTTGTTCTATAAGATACACCGTCGCACCCCCGAAACTTACGGCACGCCTAAGTTTTTCAACAAACACTTGCGGGTTTTCTTTAACTTGTCTTTTTTCAGATTGCGGTGAACGGCCAAGGTTATCTTGTCCGGCTGTAGAAATTGTGCCTTTCCCCATCGTCGGTTGTTTGCTGCTTTTTTTAAGAGGCGCGTTGATTTTCTCTAATGCCACCCTGAGTCTGGCAGCAAGTTCTTTTGTAGTAGTGTTTAATATGTCGGGGTTCTTTTCTATGGCCAAAGCTACGGCACGGACCTCCTCAATTAGCATCAAGCCTCTCATTGCGTCTTTATCAGTTTTCTCCAGTACGCTTAACAATGCTACTAAGACGCCTTTGGTTTCTTCTGGTGTTTCGACAGGCGCGCTTTGTAGCCTTTTCAATTCCCCGAGCTTCTGTCTAAACTCCCGGACAGCCGAGGTTATATCCGTCATCCCCTCCGGTCCCGGCGCTCGGAACTGCCTTCCGGCTCCGGTTTGCATGGGTTGACTTTCTTCTTCTAACCGTTTTAGCTCAGCTTCGAGTTCCATTTTTTTAACTTTTAGTTCGGCTAAAGGGTCACTTAGTTTAGATATAGCAACCTGATTTACACCTTGGATTCCTATCAGCCTTCCTAGCTGTTCGGCATATAAAGCTATTTCTTCGTCTAAACCAGCTATTTGAGTTTCAAGTTGTTTTATTCGAGCCGCTCTATCGTCCCCCGTCCCTCGTCCGTCGTCACGCATTTGCGCTTCCGGTGTTCTTTCACCCCTTTCACGCAAAAGCTTATTATAAGAAACCCTGTCTGCGAAAAGTTCATCGATGAAAAGTTTCGCGACTCGTTCTACAGTTACGTCTTCAGTACAGACATTGAATTTCACAATTCTCTCGAAAGGCGTAAGACGTACACCGCGTTTTATGCAGATGTTTCCTTCGTCATCTTCGGGAACATATGCTTCACAGTCGAAAAATCCGAGAAACCGATTGAGTGCGGATACAACGCTGTTACGATTATCTGCTGTAACATGTCCAATAGCGCATTCTGTTTCACCCGGCTGGCGATATTCCGGGAGAACCGCAAGGCTCACTATGACTGCTTTGCGTTCTGGGGCATAATGGAATCTTAGACTTGCCACATTTATTAGAGGCCTTGAGCCGTAAATTTCCTCAAGCATTTTCTCATAAAACACCAGGTCATCGTCCTCTACTATCAAAATAGTCCCTGTCTTGGCGTTTCTTACGCTTATAAGACCTTGTGAATTCCGCAAAAGAAAGACACCTTCCCCTGCGCACTCGGTCACAATATTTCCTTTTTTTGTTAATAAAAACCCGCTGTATCCGTCCAGGTCCTTACACGCTATTTCATCAAAGGGGGATACTATAATATTACCTGTCTCTATTTCTCTCAGAGTCACCTTTTTCCGTGAATTGCGGGTAGCCAGACTGTGTTCCGTATACCAGAAACCGCCCGACGCATCTACGTTTTTCAGAACGCCTAACCCTTTCGGGTCGTCCAACCATAACCTTCCTTCGGTATTTACGGAAATTTTGTATCCTGCTTTTGTAACAAATTCTCCAGCCTCCGGTCCCGGCGCTCGGAACTGCCTTCCGGCTCCGGTTTGCATGGGACCCGGTTGTTCTGTTGGTTTGCGCTTTACGGACCACATAGTGATTTTTGTTATCACAAGAGACATTAAATCGGATATGCCCCCTTTTCGAGACTTCTCCTCATTCCAAATCGAATCTAAAAAGGTCTTTAAATACTCTATCGTCTCTCGATTGTGTACAGCGTTTACTGAAGTAGTAAATTGCTCTGTTAGCTTCGTTACTGATTTTTCGTGTTCCGACTTCCTGGCTATATCTTCCGGCGAGCTGGGATTCGGGTTATCGGCAAGCCAGCTTTTTTTGTCGATTATATCTTTTGCCAGAGCGAAAAGCTCTCTTGCCGTTTCTACTTCCTCGTTTTTCGCGGTGGATTCTCCGGATGCCGTCTCAATAGTGGTAGCGGTTTTCCCAGCGGTAAGCCATTTTCCGTAGGTATTTCTGGTTTTTATTTCCGATAATATGTCGCGCGTAAGCTCAGCGATTTTTTCCGTGGTTTTTTCAAGCAGGTCTGTTATGTCCTGCCTGTAAAAGAGATTATTGCCATCTTCGCCTATAGACGCTCTTATTACCAGGGTTGTCTGGCCGTTATTATACTGGTTTGCCTCTATCATGATACGTAAACGACCGGCGGGGTCTTCGCTACCGGGTTTACTTACGTAAATCTTTACCCTTTTTCTATGCGCTATGGTATCAATATAGGCATACCTGTCTGTAATGTTCTCTGTAACCTCCGGATTTGCCGCATTAATTTGAAATTCCTTTAAGTTTTTGTCATTCATAACGACAGTTACAGCGGCGTTGAGGCGTTCTTCCATTTTCTCCAACACGTCTCTCTGCCGGCGTTCTGCACGCGCTTGTTCGTCCCCTGTCCCCTCCGCCTCAGGTCCTTCCGTGCGGAACCGCCTTCCAGCCCCGGTTTGCATGGGGGTTTCGGGTGTTTTTTCCGGAGTAGCTACTTTTTCGATTGCCGCGGCTTTTTTTCTCCCAGCTTCAGTAAGAGTAAATTGAAACGGCTGCCTGCCTCTTCCTTCGAAGCGTACTCCTGTAACTCTTTCCAGAAGCCCTTCCCCTTCCAATGAATCTTCTACTAAATAAAGATGCTGACGGAGCGCAAGAACTGATATACGAACGCCTGCCCTCTCGCACACCTCCAAGACGTCCGCCACTCCAAACATTTCTTCCCTGTATAAGCCGGATGTAACTATTGCTCTAAAAATCTCATCGGTAAGCGGCAATAAAATCGAATGTTCGTCCGGCGTATTCTCGGTAGCGTCTTTCGGTATCATATCCATAGAATCCGGTTTCGCTGTGTCTTCTTTTAACACTGTGGCCGGCAGCGGCTCTATATCTAATCCTTCTCCGACGAAACTATCTTTATCTCCATCCCAGATTATCTTGCCTTCGGCTACACCACTTATTAACTGCCCCATGCTCTTTGGCCGTCCGTTCTCCCCCCCGCTTATGATTTTGACATTAGGCCATTCGTAATAGATGATCTCAAATAGACCACGCCACAGGGCCCTGTTTTGCTCCATAAGACCTGCCATTCGCTCTTTGATTTCCTTAGGTAATTTATCCCAGGCATCATC
>JAFGLX010000168.1 GCA_016927795.1 Candidatus Omnitrophota bacterium | reverse complement strand
TATTGGATTAACCTTATACTTGCGTTATTTAACCTTATACCGGCTTTCCCCATGGACGGCGGCAGAATTTTGCGCGCCCTTTTGGCGCAGAAGCTGGGTTATCAGAGGGCTACTAAAATAGCCGTTAATTTCGGGCATGTTTTCGCCCTTATTTTCGGGTATATAGGCCTCATGAATAGCCACATCATCCTTATAATAATAGCCGTTTTCATATACATGGCGGCATCAAGTGAAGAATTGCACGTTGACATAAAAGAAACGCTCAAAAACTTCAGAATAAAAGACATAGTATCCGCGCAGTTCATAACATTGAATAAGGAGACTACATTGCAAAAGATTCTGGAGCTTGTATTCCATAGCCATCAGGAGGACTTTCCGATAGTTGAAGATGATAGGTACCTGGGATTCGTTACGCGTAACGATATAATAAAAGGTATCCATCAGCACGGTATATCAGCCAAGGTTTCCGCGATTATGAGAAACGATGTACCCGTTTTGCGCGAGTCGGACCCGCTTGACAAAGCGCAAAACAAAATGCAGGAATATAGCATAAAAGCGCTACCTGTTATGAGGGGCGAAAGCGTTATAGGAGTGGTAACGATAGAGGATATATCGAGAGTGTATACGGTAATGGGAGGCAGGCAACGGTAGCGCCGAACACTAAGCCATAATGAGGTTTTAGGTTATAAGTTATAGGTTTTAAGTTTCAGAGTTAGCACATAAATGATAAAATAAGGCTTCACAAAACATAATACTTTATGGTTACAGAGATTAGAACAAAGATCACGGAGGTTATCGCTCGATAAAAAAATTACTGTAATCTTTTTAAAATTTCTGTGATCAAATTATAAAAAGCAATTTTGTGAAAGACTGGATTAAAAAGAAAGGATGAAGATGACACGAATTAAATTCGGAACCGACGGATGGAGGGCCATAATAAGCGAAGACTTTACCTACGATAACGTAAAAATAGTAGCCCAGGCTATAGCGGACTACGTAAAGACACAAAAGACGAAGACAAAAAACAAGAACTCCAAAGTTTACGGCAAGAAACTCGCGCTTATCGTGGGTTACGATACGCGTTTTCTGTCGGAAAAGTACGCGGAATTAATCTCCTGCGTAATTGCCGCAAATGGCATAAAGGTTGTCCTGGCTGACAGGCCTACACCTACGCCGTCGGTAAGTTTCGGCATAAGACAGGCGAAATTCATAGGCGGGGTCATGGTTACTGCAAGCCACAACCCGGCTAGTTATAATGGCATAAAATACAAGGAATATTTTGGCGGTTCCGCCGGCACCGAAGTGACAGCCGCTCTCGAGTCGAGATTATATAAATCGGCTGTAAAATTCATGGATAAGGACATTGCCTTAAGGAAAGGTCTTTTAAGAATAACCGATATTATCCCGATGCATCTTAAGCGCGCGGTTAAATATCTGGATTTCAAATTGTTGTCAAAATCGGGTTTAAGGATTCTTGTGGACAGCATGAACGGAACCGGCGCCGACCATATAGAGACACTCTTAAAAGGCACAAACAATAAAATACAGACCATAAACAGCCAAAGAGACGCCTATTTCGGGGGGAGGCCGCCCGAGCCTAACGAAGAGCATCTTGCGACTACCGGCAAAATCGTGAAGAGCGGACATTTCGACGTCGGATTGGCCACTGACGGGGACGGAGACAGGCTCGGAGTAATTTTGCCTAACGGGAAGATATTAAGCGGTCATAAAGTTATGGTATTGCTTTTATTACATCTTTTAGAGGACAGGGGTATTACGGGCGGCGTTGTGCAGACTATTTGCGGCACGGCCCTTATAGACAAGATAGCACGGCTTTACGGCCTGAAGACATATGAGACATCGGTTGGCTTCAAATATATTGCGGAAATATTTAACAATGAAGATATATTACTCGGCGGCGAGGAAACCGGAGGCGTAGCTTTCAAAGGGTGGCTACCCGAACGAGACGGCATACTCTCGGGTATGCTTATCCTGGAAATGATGGCTTACAGGAATAAGGGGCTCGCAGATATTATAGCCAATATAAATAAGAAGTACGGGGTGTATGTGTATAAGCGGTACGACCTTCATTATTCACAGGAAAAAAAGAAAAGATTTCTGTCGGTTATGAAAAATGGGCCCATCAAAGATATTCTGGGCAAGAAGGTAATTGACGTAAAATCTTTTGATGGCTACAAGTTCATACGTACAGACGGCAGCTGGCTTATGCTGAGGCCGTCCGGGACCGAGCCTAAACTGCGCGTTTATTCCGAGGGGCGGAGTGAAAAGGAGGCTCTGAACCTCATAAAGTTCGGCACGAAATTCGCATTGAATGTTTAACGTCTAAGGTTAGGAAATAAATATGTCAAAACTTATAATTGTACGGCACGGACAGACAAACTGGGATAAAGAAAATAGGATTCAGGGAGCGCTTGATATACCGCTTAACAGCGAAGGCAAAAATGAAGCGCAGAAGGTTGCAGAGGAACTTTCTTCTTCAAAGATAAATGTTGTGTTCTCAAGTCCAGCTGCCTGCAGCCTGTCTACAGCTAACGAAATAGCCTTACACCATAACATTAAGGTCAGAAAGACCCCGGAGTTTAACGAGCTCGATCAGGGTATTTGGCAGGGGCTCCTTATAAAGGATGTAAAAAAGCGTTATAAAAAACATTATAATTCATGGAAGTCTTCTCCCGCTATCATACGCCCGCCCAGGGGCGAGTGCGCCAGAGAGGCGTATGACAGAGCTATAAGCATGATGCATAAAATAGTGGATAAACACAAGGATGAAAGTATATGCGTTGTTTCACACGATATAATACTTTCTCTTATAAAATGCTATCATGGGAATATAGCCCTTGAAAAGATGTGGCGGTTTATGTCCAACCGGATATGGTGGGAGGAACTGGATTTTTAGTTGCAGAGTTAGAAAGCTTAGGGCTATGGGTTTTAAGTTTTAGGTTATAGGTTCTAAGTTCTAGGTTTTAAGTTTTAGGTTCTAAGTTATAAGTTCTAGGTTATAGGTTATGGATAAAAGTTTGATAAGGAATTTTTCTATAATCGCGCACATAGACCACGGGAAATCAACTCTCGCGGACAGGATAATAGAGCTTACAAACGCCATTTCTAAAAGAGAATTTCATGACCAGCTCCTTGATGACATGGACCTTGAGAGGGAGCGCGGTATTACAATCAAAGCAAGCGCGATAAGGTTGGATTATTCTGCAAAGGACGGTAAAGCGTATTGCCTGAATCTGATAGACACGCCGGGACACGTCGATTTTACATATGAAGTTTCAAAATCCATAGCTGCCTGCGAAGGAGCGCTTCTTTTAGTCGATGCCTCGCAAGGCGTCGAGGCGCAAACCGTCGCCAATTTATATCTTGCCTTGGAGCACAATCTTACCATTATCCCTGTTATAAACAAGATAGACCTGCAAAACGCAGACATAAATAAGGTGCGCAAGCAGATAGTTGACATACTTGGGCTTGAAAGAGAGGAAATCCTGCTGGCAAGCGCCAAGGAAGGCAGAGGCACGGAGGAGATACTGGAAAGAGTTATAAAGAAAATATCCCCTCCGCGGGGCGATGCCGCCAATCCGCTTCAGGCGCTCATTTTCGATTCAAGGTTTGACACATACAAGGGGGCGGTTTTATTTATAAGGTTAGTAAACGGTACTGTCAGAAAAGGCATGAAAGTCAGGATGATGCACGCAGGCAATATCTATGAAGTTAAAGAAGTGGGTGTTTTTAAGCCAAAGCCTACAGAGATAGAACAGCTTTCGTGCGGGGAAGTAGGTTATCTCGGTTGCAACATAAAAGACGCCAGCGAAGTGGTCATAGGGGATACCATAACCGATACGGAAAATCCGGCGGCGATAGCACTTCCCGGCTACAGAAAGGTAAACCCTATGGTATATTGCGGGATATACCCGGTTATGCCGAAGGATTTCCCTGACCTGAAAGACGCTATTCAAAAAATGAAACTTTCAGACGCGTCTTTCGTATTCGAACCGGAATCTTCAGCGGCGCTTGGCATGGGATTTAGATGCGGTTTTTTAGGGCTTCTCCATATAGAGATTATACAGGAACGTCTGGAGAGGGAATATGGTCTTAATCTTGTTATAACTACCCCAAGCGTAGTCTACAAAATTACGACCAAAAACGGCGATAAGCTGGATGTGGATAACCCATCCAAATTTCCGCGACCGGAACTCATAGCGAGCGCGGAGGAGCCTTTTGCCAGAGTCTACATAATTACGCCGAAAGACTCCATAGGTGACACAATGAAACTTGCGGAAGCCAGACGGAGCGTTTATAAAAGCACCGAGTTTCTTGATGAGGAAAGAGTGAGGCTTGTTTATGAGATGCCTATAGCCGAGGTCATTACGGATTTTTACGATAAAATAAAATCCATCACTAAAGGATATGGTTCGCTAGATTACGAAATGATAGATTATAGAAAGACAGAGGTGGTAAAGCTCGACATTCTCATAAACGGAGATCCGATAGACGCGCTTTCCTCTCTTATAAACAAGGAAAAGGCCGCTTTTAAGGGGAGGGCGCTTGTCCAGAAGCTGAAAGAAACCATACCGCGGCATCTTTTTAAAATAGCGATTCAGGCAGCCATAGGCGGGCACGTTATAGCAAGAGAAGACGTAAGCGCTTTAGGAAAACACGTTACAGGTAAGTGTTACGGCGGTGATATTACAAGAAAAAGAAAACTGTGGGAGAAACAGAAAGAGGGGAAAAAACGGTTAAAACAATTTGGTAAAGTCGAGATTCCGCAGGAGGCTTTTTTCGCAGCGTTAAAGACGTGAGAACATTAACGCGCCTTGCGGCAGACGCGCATAAGATATTTGCCCCGGGTTTTAAGCCGGAGAGATCCGGCGGTTGTTTGGGATTTATGTAATACAAAAAGAGGAGGATGATATGGACGTTTTGCTTACCGAAGAACAGAAGATGCTGAAAGATTTGTGCAGACAGATAGCGCGCGAGAAAATAAAGCCTGTTGCGGCCGAGTATGACGAGAAAGAGGAATTTCCGTGGCCGATCGTTAAGATATTGGCGGATTCGGATATAATGGGCGTCTACATACCAGAGCAGTACGGCGGTATGGGTGGCGGCACTTTTGAACTGGCCATAGCTACCGAGGAACTGTCGTGGGGGTGCGGAGGCATAGCGCTTGCCTTTGCGGCTACGGGCCTCGGCACATTCCCTATACTACTTTTCGGCAATGAGGAACAGAAGAAAAAATACCTCACAAAAATAGCAAAAGGCACTATCGCGGCATTCTGCATTACCGAAGCAGAAGCCGGTTCCGACGCAGGTTCTATAAAAACTACTGCCGTAAAAGACGGTAATCATTATGTCCTGAACGGTACAAAGCAGTGGATTACAAACGGCGGCGAAGCCGACATATATACGGTTATAGCAATGACCGATAAAACAAAAGGCGCCAGGGGCGCTACGGCATTTATAGTGGAAAAGGGCACCAAGGGGCTGGACTTCGGGAAAAAAGAAAAAAAGCTGGGCATAAGGGGCTCTGCCACGAGGGAAGTCGTTTTTACGGATTGTAAAGTGCCTAAAGAGAACGTGCTGGCCAGAGAGGGCATGGGGTTCATAGCCGCTATGAAAACTTTTGATTATTCCCGTCCGGGTGTCGCGGCGCAGGCGTTGGGCATTGCGCAGAGGGCTCTGGACGAAGCCGTTAGTTACTCACATGAGCGTAAACAGTTCGGGCAGTCTATATCCAGTTTTCAGGGTATACAGTTTATGATGGCGGATATGGCGATACAAGTCGAGGCGGCAAGGGCGCTGGTTTATCAGGCTGCCCGCATAATAGACGCCGGGGCAAAGGATATATCTAAAATTTCCGCTATGGCTAAGACCTTCGCTTCTGATGTAGCGATGAAGGTTACCACGGACGCGGTTCAGATTTTAGGCGGTTACGGTTATATGAGGGAATATCCTGTGGAAAAGCTTATGAGAGACGCCAAAATAACCCAGATTTACGAGGGAACCAATCAGATACAACGTACTATAATAGCCGCAAGCCTTATAAAAGAATTGAAAAAGAAATAAAAGTTGATATAATAGGTGCTTAAATTATGGATATAGTAGTATGCATAAAACAGGTTCCTAATACCACGCAGGTAAAAATCAATCCTGAAACAAATACCCTTATGCGCGAAGGGGTGGAATGCGTAATAAACCCATTTGATACTTATGCCATAGAGGAAGGTATAAGGCTCAGGGAAAAAATGGGTGGCAAGGTTACCGTTCTTACCATGGGCCCCCCTCAGGCTGAGGAAGCTCTAAGGGAAGCGATAGCGCTCGGGTGCGATGATGCTGTACTGCTTACGGACAGAAAATTCGCCGGAAGCGACACCTGGGCTACCAGCTATGTTCTTTCGCGGGCCATAAAAAAAATAGGCAAATTTGACATAGTTATATGCGGTAAGCAGGCTTCAGACGGGGATACCGCCCAGGTAGGGCCTGGCATATCGACACATCTGGACATTCCTCAGGTCACTTATGTCAAGAAGGTAGAAAGTATAGATAAAAATAATGCCCGTGTTGAACGTATGACAGAGGAAGGATTCGAGATAATAGATACGCCCCTGCCGTGTGTTTTTACCGTCGTTAAGGAGATTAACGAGCCGCGCCTGCCTTCGCTTAAAGGGAAGATGAGGGCGAAAAAGGCGGAAATAGCGAAATGGAACGCCGAAAACCTGAATTGCGATTTTGATAAGATAGGCCTTGACGGCTCGCCGACACGTGTCGTAAAGATTTTCACCCCTCCTCCGCGTCAGGGTGGCGTAATGCTGACCGGCGACGTAAGCGATATAGTTGATAAACTCGTAAGTGAACTGAAAAATGAGTTCTGAGAAAAAAATAAGCATATTAAATGACGTGTGCGTAGGATGTGGCCTTTGCGTAAAGGTCTGCCCGTTTGGCGCCATCATGATGGAAGACAGGAAGGCGATAATAGACTATGATAAATGCAATCTGTGCGGCGCATGTGTAGGGGTCTGTAAATTTAACGCTATAGAAATTAAAACAATCGAGCGAAAATACGAGCACGAAGGCTGCAAAGATGTCTGGGTTTTCTGTGAACAGAAAAAAAGCGTAATACAGACCATAGCGTATGAACTCCTCGGCGAGGGGAAAAAGCTGGCTTCCAAACTGAACTGCAAACTGTGCGCAGTACTACTGGGGGAAGGCGTGAAGGGAGCGGCAAAAGAACTTTTCCAGAGAGGCGCCGATATCGTATACCTTGTGGATTCGCCTCATCTCAAAT
>JAFGLX010000167.1 GCA_016927795.1 Candidatus Omnitrophota bacterium | reverse complement strand
TTACGCCGTAATCATCTATCTCGGTGGCTACTTTATAATAGTGTTCTATCATGCGGCCTTCCCAATCGAATTTTTCACCGCCCTCCGTGCGTGATATGAGTATGCCGTAGTCATTGTATTGACATACTATATGATAATGGTCTATGTATTCTCCGGTTGCAGGATTGTAATTTTCTCCTCCTTCGTTATATTCAACGAGTACACCGTTGTCATTATAGATAAATTCCATACCGTAATTCTTTATAAGACGCCCTTGCAGGTCCATTTCATTAAAATGCTTCCCTTCTTTTATAAGGGTACCTGAGGCGTTATACTCATATTTAAATACCGCTATGTAAGTACCTGTTAACTGGCCATACGGACCGAACAACTCGCCTTCTGTCCATTCTTTCAATACGTTACCGTATCCGTCTATTTCGGTGGCGGTGGTGGTGTAACGTTCCTTAATATACTGGTTACCGAAAGCGTCATAGCCTATTTTCTCACCCTGTGTTACGCGGGATACAAGGATACCGTAGTCGTTGTACACGGATGTTGTTATATATTGCTCTGTAACCATGCCGTTAAGGCCGTACTTTTCACCCTGGGTTATGCTGGATACAAGGATACCGTACTCGTTGTAATTATATGTAGTGTCAAACACCTCTAATAGTATCCAGTTACCCTGGCTGTCATATTTACACTTAGTGATATATATGATCTCGGCTCTTATTACGCCGTAATCATCTATCTCGGTGGTTACTTTAAAATAGCTCTCTATACTGCGGCCTTCCGAATCATATTTGTCACCGATCTCAAAGCGTGAGATGAGTATACCGTAGTCATTGTATTGACAAACTCTGTAATACCTGTCTATGAGATTCCCGGTTACAGGATTGTAATTATATTCCGCTTCGGTGTATATAATTAGTATCCCGTTGTCATTATAGATAGATTCGTTAAAATAGTACGCTATCATACGGCCTTCCGAATCGTATTTTCCTCCGCCCTCCGTACGTAATATGAGTACCCCGTTGTCATTATATCTAAATTCCACGCAGCGATCCTCTATAATACATCCCTGCGGATCCATTTCATTATAACGTCTCACTTCTCTTATAAGGATACCTGAGGCGTTATACTCATAGTCGGACAATATTACGTAAGTGCCTATTAACTGGCCATCCGGTCCGAACAACTCGCCTTCTGTCCTCTCTCCCCATACGTTACCGTATTGGTCTATGTAAGTCGCTTCTGTTACATAACGTTCTTTAACATACCGGTTACCGAAAGCGTCATAGCCTATTTTCTCGCCCTGTGTTACGCGGGATACAAGGATGCCGTAGTCGTTGTAATCCATTTTTACGACATACTTTTCATAGTTACTGTTATATTCAATTTCACGAATGGCTATTTTTTCGTTTATAATCTGGATTGTGTAATAACCTTCGGCTGATGTAGGATACGAATATTGTAAATCATTAAACTTAAGGTCTACATAATAGGTACCCTCAATTTCTTTGAATTTATTGAGAAAAATACGAGGGTCGTCACAAGCTACGCCTACTCTTCCCGCAAAATCCTTTATAGCGGCTTCTTTGACTTTTTTTATGAGCTCGTAGTGTTCAATATACTCTTTTATCGCTGCCATTTCCGCCATTGTGATGTCGGAATACCTGTTATACATATTGATGAATAAGTTAAGGCCTTCAATGGCTTTTTGAACTTCCTCTATATCGATGCCAAGGTGCTCTTTTATAGTCTCGTAATCAAGCTCTTCTATGGCTTTTCGCAGTATGTCTATCTCGTTCTTTGATTTTTCAATAGCCTCTCTTATGGGTACATAAAGATTCGGAAATGGAAATAGTAGTTTATCAAAAGGAGAATCTGGCGGAAGTTGCGCGAATAATTCCTCATATTCGGCGTAAAGTTGGCCGAATCTCTCGGCGGCTGCGTCCCTTTCCTCGCTTTTACCGTAGATGCTCTCGATGTTGTCTGTATGCTCTTTTATCTTTTTCTCGGCCTCTTTTATAAGTTCGTAGTTCTTAAGGTACTCTTTTATTGCCGTAATTTCTGCTATTGCTTTGTTTGTATGAGCGTTATAGAGGTTAATGAGCATGGTAAGGCCCTGAAGGGCTATGGGAACTTCCCCTATATTAATACCAAGGTGTTCTTTTATAGTCTTGTAGTCATGCTCCTCTATGGCTTTTCGCAGTATGTCTATCTCGTTCTTTGATTTCTCAATAGCTTCCCTCACGGGGATATAAAGAGTCGGAAAGTAGAATACGAGTTTTTCAAAAGGGTGGCCTTCCGGAAGTTGCGCAAATAACTCGTTATACTCGGCACAAACTTGGCTTAATCTCTCGGCGGCTGCGTTCTTTTCCTCGCTTTTACCGTAGATGCTCTCGATGTTGCCTGTATGCTCTTTTATCTTTTTCCTGGCTTCTATAATAAACCATAACTCTTTTGGCAAAAGTTTCACGTTCATGCTATCTTCAATAGCAGGCAATTCGACCTGCGCAGGTTGCGGAGCCACGGGCCCTCTTAAATATGCGCCATTCAAAAAACCGGACGCCGTGTCCGGTATTGAAATATAGGACACCCTTGGCGAAAACCACGTCTGCCTGAAGAGAATATCGGACAAGGTCTCTCCATTTTCTTCTTCACCGACAAAACTCGCGCTTTGAGCCGATTGCCCTAATGTTACTTTACCGGCAGGCAGAGTATATACCATTATTTCCTGCGGATAAACAGGACCTACCGCCAGGGCAAGGATAATCACAACGGAAACTAAAATTTTCGCTTTTCTCATCTTATTACCTCCATTTGCGTTTTTAAAACTTTTTAGATTGTAGGCAAAAAAATACCCAACTTTTTTAATACATTAAATAAGTTGGGAAAATAAAAAGCCACTTTTTTGGGCATATTCTGTTACACTCCTGTTACATTTCTATACATAAGTATATCATAGAAAGCGATAAATTCAAGACTGCCACTTCTTACTTTTTTATGCCCTAATTTTCATTCACTGCTTGAGGAATACGTACCCAGGCCGTACATTGGTTTAGTTCCATAAGGATATTATAGTGTCACAGATAAATTCTAACGTCTGAAAATCCGCTCCTTCCAGCATAAAATATTTTACCTTTTATGTATTTTTTGTAGTATAATGAGTTAACAAAAGGAATGGTGATGAAGGAAATAGAATCTATTAAAAGAAAGAGGACCTGCAAGTTTCCGGGTTGTAAGCAGGTTTTAAGTATTTACAATCCCGGGTCATACTGCTATGTTCACCAGAGAGAAACCGATAACAAAAAATACCCTCCGTTATCCAGCGTTGATGTCCGTTAGTATCAAGGGTCGCGCGCTCACGCCTCAAATTTAAAACTTCAAATGATATTTTGTGCCTTGTAAGCATAAAGACGCTATGCGCTTAGTGAAGCCTCCACGGGGATTTCTGCATAGGGGATTAAGAGTGGATTTGTTATATATGGTATTGCGAATACGGGCTTACAAGAATCGAAGCCTAAAACCGGAAGCTAAACTTTAACTCCGGTTACTTTAAGTTTGGGGCCTGAATACGCGGCCTAACCGGTTTTCCCTACTGCGGTTCTTTCGTTTACGTCTTTTTCTTGCGTAAAAATGAACGCGCTGCGGCCTGTCCGAGTAATAATAAGTAAATTTTTCGCGCGGAAAACCCGGATGTTCTACGATAGGAAGGGCTGTTTTGATAAGTTTTTCGATAGCTCTTATATCGCCACCCTGTTCGGGTGTAGCAAAGGATATGGCCCGGCCCTCGTGTCCGGCGCGTCCTGTGCGGCCTATACGATGCACATAATTTTCGGTATCTTCGGGAATATCGTAGTTAAAAACAACTTCTATCCCTACAACGTCTATACCCCTTGCCGCGATATCGGTAGCGACAAGTATCTTATACCTCCCCGTCTTAAAACCCTCTAGCGCTTCTTTGCGTTGACTAAGCGACCTGTTCGAGTGAATTTCAGCGGCGGCATGGCCCGCGGATCTTAAAAACCATGAGATTTTCCGGGCTCCTATCTTTGTGCGTGAAAAGATAAGCACTGCCCCGCGGTAGCGTTCGAGCAGTTTCAACAAAAGTTCCCTCTTTGACTTCTTTTTAACGATAAAGAGTTCCTGGATTATGCCTTTCGCCGCGGTACCAGACGGCGCGACTTCGATATGAACGGGGAGCTTCATATGCGCGGTCGCTATTTTAATGACCTCCCCGGGTATTGTAGCCGAAAAAAGCATTGTTTGTCTATTTTTTGGAATAACCCTCAGGATACGCTCTATCTGCGGCATAAACCCCATATCAAGCATGCGATCTGCCTCATCAAGCACCAAAACGCTTATGTCCGCCAGGAGAACCGTACGCCGTTCTATGTGGTCCACAAGGCGACCCGGTGTTGCTATTATGACGCGGGGATGTTTTCTCAACGCTGAAAGCTGCATGTTCATAGACGCCCCGCCTATTACAACGGCTGTCCTTATGCCAAATGACGGAGTTATTTTTAAAAACGTTTCGTTAATCTGGATGGCGAGTTCCCTGGTGGGCGCGATAATCAAAGCGCGGCCTTTCCCTTGAGAGAGGTGTTGGATAATAGGTATAGCGAAGGCCAACGTTTTACCGGTCCCTGTCTGCGCTATACCGATAACGTCTTTCCCCTCTATTCCGATAGGAATAGCCTTGTGCTGAATTGGCGTGGGGTGGGTAAATTGCATCCGGTCCAGTATTTCGACTATCCTGGGAGCGATGCCGAGGCCGTCAAACGAAATATTAGATTGTGTTACCTGCTGCTTCATAATCTATTTTTCTCTAAACGTAATCCTGCCCCTGCTTAAATCATAAGGGGACAGGTCTATTATAACCGTATCACCGGGTAAAATCTTTATAAAGTACCTTCTCATTTTTCCGCAGACGTAAGCCAGTACTTTATGCCCGTTTTCCAGTTCCACGCGGAACATGGCGTTAGGCAAGGTCTCTACAACCTTACCCGAAACTTTTATACCTTCTTCTTTTGCCATTATTTTCTCCCAGTAAATAGTAAATAAAAAAGCCACAAGTCCAGTTATCTTGAAACTTGTGGCTACAAGACAGCTAAGCTATTTGTCTGCTGACAATTTTTTATTTTAACACTATTTACGTCTCCGGTCAAGCTTTGTTATGCTTTTTTGCCATTCGCAGCTTTTCCGGGAAATCATCCTTTTTAAAGGCGCTTCTCCATCTCTTCATTGTTATCCAGGCCGCGAATCTGATAATAGATTGACGCCAAGACCTGTACCACACTCTCCATCCGTATTTAATATTGTGCAAAAAGAATATTATATACGGGAAGGAGAATATGTTAATGCCTGCTCTAAAGAGATATTCGAACCGGTAAATCCTGCCCATGATTTCCATTGACGCGGCCTGTATTTCTTCGGCTGTCATGGGCTCATCCGGCTCAAAAATCGGAAAATTGCCGTCATAATACTCCCAGCCGATGTCATTAAGCCCGTAAAGCCTTTTTTCCTCCTTGAGTCTCTGCCTTAACTCGGTGCCCGGCAGGGGGACCGGCAACATAACCTGGATGGTATCGATTTTGGCTTTTCTGATGAAATTCTTAAAACGTTTTACGCGTTCTACGACCGGCATCCTGAAATCTATGCCCTTTTTCATCGGATAGCCGAAAATGAACATGCCATGCACTAAAAATCCGGCCTTGCGGAACGTCTTCGTAAACGCCAGCATATCGGCGGGCTTTAAGCGCTTGTTCATAGCCTTTAATTCTTCTTCTATAGGCGACTCAAATCCGATGGCTATAAAATTAATGCCCGCCTGGCGCATCGCGGAAAGAAGCTCCGGATCCTTCGCTTTGTCCAGCCTTATCTGAACGCCTAAATCCAGCCTTCGTCCTATGTCTTTCTGATAATCTTTCAGCATATTGCAAAATCTTATTGTCTCATCCCGCTGTTGCCCGAAAAGGTCGTCAACAACGAAAAACTTCCTGGCGTCCTTTGTTTCAAGGAGAAAACTGATACGCTCAAGCAGCCTCTCGCAAGACGCGTAGCGGGGCCTGCCTTTCACGGTACAGAATTCGCAATCCATGCCGCACCCTCGTATCCTTTCTACCGGATATACCTGGATATGGGCATATCGCACCAGTGAAAAATCCGGCAACGGAAGCTTATCAAAATCGGTTATGCCCTCTCTTTCTTCGGTTAGGACAACGTCCCCGTCTTTTATGTACGCGATGCCTTTTACCTTATTCACGTCCCCTTTTCCGGATAAAATACCTAAAAGTTCTTTTATGGTTTCCTCACCTTCGCCCATAACAACGTAATCAACGCCTGAGGATAGCGCTTCTTTTATATTTTCCGGAGCGAAATGCTGGCCGCCTGCTACGGTAACGACACCCTTTTCCTTATAATAGCGCGCTATCTCGTAAAGCCTGGGAATGGTGCTGGTTAATCCGCCGTACAACCCTACGACGTCAGCGGGCCGTAATTGCTGCAAAAATTCATGGTTAGCCCCGCACGTATTGCCTCTCGGGCCATACCAGCGCATATTATTCTCATCGATGACCTCAACGTCCCATCCTTCCATTTTGTTTACGGCGGTGGCCACGCAGACAGGCCCCAACGGCGTAGTGCGCCTTGCGGAATATGAATAAACATTGAATGCCGGATAAGCCGGGTCCACTATCCTTAACCGGTATCTCTTTTTTGACGTATCAAGTGTAACCATGACGTTTTTTATTATAACACTCTATGCAATAAAACCCAAGGTAATAAGGCGTTAAGATCAGAAGCAGGCTCCGTCGGCAAACTTGCGCCTGCCACGGCGCCGGAACCGTAGTTGCTAAGCTTATTCCCGCCAGAAATACAAAAGCGCGGTAAGAGCTATCCCCGCTAGATAAAGAAAAAGCGTTCCTGATATAAAATAGGGGTATATCATTAAAGCGACTGCTATCAGCATGACCCGAAACGAACTGATTTTTTTACCGTACAGGAAGGCGGCAAACCCTATCATGCCGAAAATAACCCAGGCGAAAATTTTCGCTGCTCCAAGATCGCTAAACATTTATAAAGCGGTATCCTTTCTTGCGGTTTTGTGTCGTTTGTGAGCCGAATTCAACCGGCATAGCCGATGTAGCTCTCGATCAGCCTTTTTACGGCCCCCTCTATAAGCCGGAACTTTTTTGCAGAAAGCCATTCTTTTTTAAATATACTTCCGCCGAAAGCAACTGCCGAGGCCCCGGCCGAGAAAAACGAGCCTATGTTACCGGGATTTACCCCTCCGCAGGCAAGAAGCTCTATGTCCTGAAACGGCCCTTTTATCTCTTTTATGTAATCAGGCCCGAAAAATTTGGCCGGGAATACCTTTACCATAGTGGCGCCCCGGGAGGCGGCGTTATATATTTCCTGCGGCGTAAACGCCCCGGGGAAAACGGGAATCTTTCCTCTCACGCAATAGTCCATAACCTCTTTCACTAAAGTCGGCATTACGATAAAGGTCGCTCCTGAATCAAGAGCCTGTTTCAGCTCTTTTTCGTTTAAGACAGTCCCCGCCCCTACAAAAAGGCGCTTATCCGACACCTTTACCATCTTTTTTATAAGCCGGGGCGCGCCTTCTGTATTCATGGTAATCTCCATGGTTTTAAGGCCCGCGGATATTACCGATTCCGTCAGTGGTTCTATGGCGTCTTCTCTTGTGCCCCTTATTATCCCCATTATGGGTAATTTCTTAAATTTCTTTACATCCATGGCGGAAACCTTTTAATCCTGGTATTCATCGAGCAAGCTTTCGTAGAATTCCTTGTAATTCTCCTTCTTCGCGCTTTTGCGCAGAGCCATTGCAGCTTTAGGGTGGACGTTCATGATGCCGGATATCGCGTAAGGTATTATATAGCCCCACTCTATTTTGTTCCTCAAGGGTATGAATTCCTGCGATATAAGGTCCAGTATAGGCCTTATGTCAAATTTGGGATTTTTCAAAAATCCCATAAGAAGCTCAAGGGGACAGTTGCCGGCTGCCCGGCCTATCCCGTAAACCGTGCCATCAAGGTAGTTCGCTCCGTGTATTATGGCTTCTATGGTATTGCCGAAAGCGAGCTGCTGGTGGTTGTGGCCGTGGAATCCTACTTCCTTACTCTTTACTATCTCCCTGAACTTTTTAACGAGGTACTCGACCGTCTCCTGGTATAACGCGCCGAAACTGTCCACTATGTAAAGGGTCTTTATGCGGCTCTCCTCTTCTACCTGGTGAAGCGCCTCATCAAGCTCCGGGCCCTGGTCGCGCGAGATAGCCATTATATTTATGGTCGTCTCATAGCCTTTTGAATCGAAGTCGTTGGCCATGTGTATGGCCTTGTCAATATCTTTAACGTAAGTGGCCACTCTTATCATGTCTATCGGGCTTTCTGGTTTGGGCTTGATGTCCTCCAGCTCAACGCGGCCTATGTCAACCATTATGGAAAGCTTGGTTTCGGATTTTATGCCGTCTGTAATGCGTTTTATTTCGTCGTCATCGCAGAATTTCCACGGGCCGTATTCCTTGGTGGAGAAAAGGTTCTTAGAATTCCTGTATCCTATCTCCATGTAATCCACCCCCGCCTCCGAAACCGCCTTGTAAACGGCGCGTACGAAACGGTGGTCGAAATCGTGATTATTGATAAGCCCGCCGTCGCGGATAGTGCAGTCCAATACCTTGATTTGTGGTCTGAACATTATTTCCTCCTATTTTTACTGTTTATTTTGGCTGTTTTTCTGTAACTGGATATACATACCACGCGCGCGGCCGGGGTGCGTCGATTTAACTCAATGATTTTTTCGCGCTAAATAATTAAAACAATCGAAATATTTCCTTAGCGATTCCCCGGAAGACCCAAAATCATTTGAACCATAAAAAAAATCCGCGAGGGTTTCCTTTGCTCTCAATAATTCCTTAAGCCTGGAATATTTTTTTGCATGCTCAATTGTCAGTTCGAGTAATTCCAGCGCCCGGTTTACGGCTTTTTTGGAAAAATCAATTTTTCCTTTTTTGCGCCAATTCAAAGCGCGGTTCACTTCGCTTCCCACGTTCGCCATTTGCTCGCACAACGGCATCTCGGCCCAACGGCCTTCGGCAAGTTTTTTATGCTGAACGCTCATCTTTTTACCCACTTATTTACGGTGTCAATTATCTTCTTCCGGATAGCGGGAGACTCTATGCTGCGTGTTTTATTGCCTTGAGAAGGACGTAAATTGAT
>JAFGLX010000166.1 GCA_016927795.1 Candidatus Omnitrophota bacterium | reverse complement strand
TTTCAATGTCTATGCCTATCATCGTTCTTTTCGGGACGTTTTTTTCCACAGGCACAGGCGGAGGCGTTCCTATAAGATAGCCCCTGTTACCCTCTATTCTCTGGTCCACTCTTTCTTTCTTAAACGTATAGGTCTTTACATCCGTGCACCCTGCCAGCGCTACGCCTATTAATAAAATCGTTATCAGCAAAAGTCTCATCTTTCTCCTCCTTTTGACCGTTTTCATTCAGTTTTCCGGATATGCAGTTCTTTAAGCTGCTTTCCGTCCACGTCCGAGGGCGCGTTCGTCATGGGGCAAACGGCCTTTTGTGTTTTTGGAAAAGCGATGACGTCTCTTATGGTACCTGACCCCGTAAATATCGTCGCGAATCTGTCCAGCCCGAACGCTATGCCGCCGTGAGGCGGGGCTCCGTGTTTAAACGCCTCTATCAAAAAACCAAAACGTCTATGGGCCTCTTTTTCATCAAGACCTATAACCTTGAAAATCTTTTCTTGGAGCCGGCGGTCGTGTATTCTTATGCTTCCGCTGGCTATTTCGGTGCCGTTTATAACAAGATCGTAAGAACGCGCGCGTATCGCGCCCAGATCGCTGCCAGACAGAAGCTTCGCATCATCCTCGCTACAAGCGGTAAACGGATGGTGTTCCGATTCCCACCTTTTCTCCTCTTCGTTGTATTTAAATAATGGGAAATCCGTTACCCACAGAAGGCTGATTTTCTTATCGTCGATAAGTTTTGTTTCTCTTGCTATCTCCGTCCTCAAAGTGGCGAGCACGTCTAAAGCAAGCGCTCTCTTTTCAGCCACTATAAGCATAAGGTCTCCGTCTTCGCAAATAGCGGCTTCCTTTATCGCGTCCAGTTCGGACCGGTCAAAGAACTTATCTATGTTGGAAGTAAGTGCTCCATTTTCGCATTTAAAGTAAGCCAGCCCTCCGGCGCCACATTCCTTGGCTCTACCTATTAATCCATCAAGCTTCGAGTGGCTTACTTTCGCGTTCCCTTTAGCGTTTATTGCATAAATCATGCCGCCTTTTTTAAGACTGTTTTTAAATACATTAAACTTGGTGTCTTTTAAAATACCGCTTAAATTAACGATTTCCATGGCAAATCTCGTATCGGGCTTATCCGTACCGAACCTTTCCATCGCATCTTTGTATTTTAAACGCTGAAAAGGCGTCACGATATTAATGCCCATAACATTTTTGAATATGCTCTTCATAAGACCTTCTGAAACGGAGAATATATCCTCCTCCTCCACAAAGCTCATCTCCATATCAAGTTGCGTAAACTCGGGCTGCCTGTCCTTGCGCAAGTCTTCATCCCTGAAGCAGCGGACTATCTGAAAATACCTGTCGAAACCGGAAACCATAAGTATTTGCTTAAAGAGTTGCGGCGACTGGGGAAGCGCGTAAAACTTTCCCGCGTTAAGCCTGGACGGCACAAGATAATCTCTTGCGCCCTCGGGTGTGGAGCGCGTAAGAAACGGTGTTTCTATCTCGACAAAATTTTTTTCTTCCAGAAACCCTCTTATCACGCTGTTTATCTTGTGTCTTATTCGGATATTCTTCTGCATACACGGGCGTCTCAAATCCACATATCTGTACTTAAGCCGTATTTCATCTGACAAGGAAAGGTTGTCATCCAGCTCAAAAGGGGGTGTAACCGAGGTATTCAGTATATCAAGCGCCTTTACAAGAATCTCGACTCCGCCTGTGGGCAGCTTCGGATTCTCCGTGCCTTCGGGCCTTTCGCGCACAACGCCTTTTGCCTGTATTACATATTCGCTTTTTAGCTCATGGGCCTTCTCATGAACGGCGCGGTTCTGTTTAGGGTCGAAAACAAGTTGTGTAAGGCCATAGGTGTCCCTTATGTCTATAAATATAAGCTCACCGTGGTCGCGCCTTGAATTGACCCAACCCGATAGTGTAACCTCCGAATTTATGTGTTTTTTGTTTAACTCACCGCAGGTATGTGTTCTAAGCATTATTCACCCAATCTTTTTTCTATCTCATTTATCACGGTATCCATTCCAACGGATACCTGTTCTCTACTCTTCATGTCCCGAATTGTCGTTTTCTTGGACTTAAGTTCATCTTCCCCTATTATTATTACAACCCTTGCCCCGTTTCTGTCTGCATTCCTAAACTGTGACTTGAGGGACGAGCCTTTCACATCGGTAAAGACGGTTATGCCTTTCAGTTTTTTTCTTATTTCCTCGGCAAGCTGGAGACCCATTATCTTAGGCTCATAGCCCATTGTCGCTATAAACACGGTTTTAGGAATTTGCTCCTCTATTTTCCCGAGCGCCATTATAATCCGTTCTATTCCCAAGGCGTATCCCACCGCGCCCACATCCGGGCCGCCGAATTCCTTTACGAGATTATCGTATCTTCCGCCGGCCCCTATCGCGTCCTGGCTGCCGAGCGCGGGATGTGTAACCTCAAAAACCGTCCCCGTATAATAGTCAAGCCCTCTCACGAGATTCTTCGCCTCTTCGAATTCTATTTGAAGCTTTTCCAGCATGTCTTTCACTTCTTTGAAATGCTTATTGCACATGCCGCACAGGCTATCTCCTATGTTAGGCGCCTTGGACAGGACTTTTTTACAGTTTTCGTTTTTGCAATCTAGCACCCTCAAAACATTCTTTTTTACTCTCACTCTGCAATCCTCGCAAAGAAGCTTTTCTTTATCTCTTAGATATCCGCACAGCTTTTCGGCGAAAGCGTCTTTATCCTTGCTGCATCCGAGACTGTTAAGTTTTATTATGAAATCTCTTAGGCCGAAACTTTTCAGCATATTCCTCAATTGGATTATCACATTAATGTCTGCGACAGGTAAAGTTGTGCCTATAATCTCTACGCCTATCTGGTGGAACTGCCTTGAGCGTCCCTTTTGCGGGCGCTCGCTTCTGAACATGGACCCTATGTAATATAGCATGGCTATTGGCGAAATCTTATCCATAGAGTGCTCAACGTAAGCCCTTGCAATTGGCGCTGTGCCTTCAGGACGCAACGTAAGCTGCCTTCCTTTTCTGTCGGTGAAAGTATACATCTCTTTTGACACTATATCCGTTGCTTCACCTATCGCGCGTGTAAAAAGCCGGGTTTCCTCAAGTATGGGTGTTCTTATCTCACGATAACCGTAGGATTCGAGTTGTTTTCGGGCAACGTCTTCAATGCGACGCCACACCCACATATCCTGCGGTAGTATATCTTCCATTCCTTTTACAGACTTATATCTCATATCTTTTTTTCTTTGAAGAACCGGCTCACCGGCTAACCCGCTAACTATTTAACCTTTTCCTTCATAACCCTACCCGCTTTAAAGGTCACCACTTTCTTACCGGGTATTTCCACACTTTGTCCTGTTTTAGGATTCCGGCCGAGCCTGGCCTTGCGTGACTTTACCTTAAAAATACCGAAATTCCTGAGCTCCACAGTCTCCCCTTTGGAAAGGCTACCTGTTATAAGATCAAGGGTCATCTGGACAACTTTTTTAATATCGATTTGTTTTATGTCCGTCTGATCCGATATCTTAGTCACAATTTCCTTTTTTGTCATTATTTAACCTCCTTCTTACGCTTTACGCTAAACGCGCAAATCTACCGGTTCATCGCGGCTTAATCTTACCGAGGCCCTTTTTAAGCACAAAAGCGAAACCGTTAAATGCTTCTATGCGCTTTTTCTTCCTTTCAAGTCGCTTAAGTAGACCCGTAAGAAGCTGTTGCGCGCCGGACCAGTCCGCCTCAACCGCCTTTAATTTTTCGTCAGACATCACGGAAAGGTTGTTTACAGAAAATATATTGTATATGTTTTCGCTTTTTATGAATCTTTTTATGGGTTTTACACCCAACGAATCCATTAAATCGTCATAACGGGCGTTTACAAGCGTTTTTGTTGACAAAAAGGTTTTTTCCCATTTCGAACTGACCGAGTTGTCGGACAGGGTATTCTCGAAAATCCTGTGAAATTCCCGCCAGAGCTCTATGAACTCCTTTGTTTTCTTTATATCCGCTTCTAATTTTTTATCAACCATCGTTATATCTGTTAACCCGCTTTTATATCCGTGTTAATCCGTTCTTATATCCGTGTAAATCCGTGTTATTAAGTCTTGAATCCCACGCTCTCTGAACCGCACAGATTCTCTATTTCCTCTATAAGCACGCCGTCCAGTTTAACGCTGTAATTTCTTCCTGCCGCTAAACTTATCCTTCTTCCGCTGGGCTCTCTGAAACTTAATAAGACAGGGACATTTCCGTGGTGACGTGAAAGTACACTTTTGAGGTTGGCCAGCAAAGACTGTTCGAGTCCTGTGGTCTGCAACCTTATGAGAATGGCTTTGGTGTATTTCGACTTGACGTCCTCAAGCGGTATAATCTCCTCTGCCAAGAGCTTCGGTTCTTCCTCGCGCAGATTAAGCCTCCCTGTTACGAAAACCATTGAATCGACCCTCACAAGATTGGAAAACTTCTGAAATACCTTGGGGAAAACCAGTGTCTCGACCGTGCCGCTTAAATCTTCAAGCGACAATATGGCCATTTTTTCGCCCGTCCTTCTGGTAGTGGTAATTTTCAGTTTACTTATTATCCCGCCCAGACGCACCTCTTCTCCGTCCATTGTCGTGCCAAGGGCGGCGATAGGGCAGGATGAATAAGACTTGAGCAGCTTATTAAAGCGCGCAAGGGGGTGTTTGGTAATGTAAAAACCTAGCATTTCTTTTTCGTAAGACAACAACTGGTTTTCCGGCCATTCCGGTATGTCGGGAACGTCCTGAAATGTCTTTTTAAAACTTTCCTGTATATCAAAATCGTCAAAAAAGGACTGTTGGCCGTTCATTTTATCCTTCTGCACCCCGCTTGCAATCTCAAGCGCCTTGTCCAGAACTGCCAGTTGCTGGGAACGCCTTAACCCGACCGAATCAAACGCACCGCACTTAATAAGGCTCTCTATCACCTTTCTGTTTACGAGCCTGGAATCTACGCGCTGCGTAAAGTCATAAATTGATTTGAATTTACCAAATTTCTCACGCGATGTTATTATGGAATCTATCGCGCTCTGGCCCACATTTTTCACTGCGGCCAGCCCGAAACGTATTCCGTCCTCGACCACGGTGAAATTGGCGAAACTTTCGTTTACGTCGGGCGGTAATATTTTTATGCCCATACGTATGGCTTCTGTAATATACAGGGCTATCTTGTCGGTGTTATCGCGCTCGCTTGTGAGAAGCGCCGTCATGAATTCGATCGGGAAATTTGCCTTGAGATACGCCGTTCTGTAACTTATCATGGCGTATGCGGTGGAATGCGATTTGTTGAAGCCGTAGCCCGCAAAATACTCTATCTGGTTGAATATCTTGTCCGCCGTACTCTTGTCTATCTTTTTCTTTATGGCGCCATCCACGAACTTCTGCCTGGCTTCCGCCATTATTTCCGGCGTTTTCTTGCTTATCGCGCGCCTCAACGTATCGGCTTCGGCAAGGCTGAAACCTGCGAGATCCGAGACTATCCTCATAATCTGTTCCTGGAACACTATAATTCCGTATGTATCTTTCAGTACCGGCTCCAGTATGGGGGTATCATATTTTATCTCCGATTTCTTGTGTTTCCTCCTTATGAAGTCGTCCAACATCCCGCTGCCTATCGGGCCCGGGCGAAAAAGAGCAAGAAGCGCTATTATTTCTTCGAATTTTTCCGGTTTGAGCTTCTTAAGAAGATCGCGCATCCCCGAACTTTCTAACTGGAATATCCCTATGGATTCCGCTCGGGTCAAAAGCCTGAATGTGTTTTCGTCGTTCAGCGGAATTTTTTCTATGCCTATATCGTTTCCGCGGGTTCTTTTTACTATCTTCACCGTCTCATTTATGACCGTCAATGTCCTTAACCCCAGAAAATCCATTTTTAGGAGCCCTATTTTTTCGAGAGAATTCATAGGGACACCTGTGGTAATCTGGTTATCGCTTGTCACAAAAAGCGGCACATAATCGGTAAGGTCTTTCTCGCTTATCACAACGCCCGCTGCATGCGTCGACGCGTGACGCGTCAGGCCCTCAAGCCTGCGTGATATGTCTATAAGTTTTGTGATCCTCGGGTCTGTCTTGTATAGATTTGCGAGTTCAGGTTCCACTTTTAAAGCCTGGTCAAGCGTTATGTTCAATTCATTCGGTATGAGCTTTGCTATTTTATCGACCTCAGCGTAAGCCATGCCCATGACTCTGCCTACGTCCCTTACGACGCCCTTGGCCATCATTGTTCCGAAAGTAATTATCTGCGCCACGTTATTTTTCGAATATTTGTTTATGACGTAATCTATAACCTCGCTTCTTCGTTCATAACAAAAATCTATGTCTATATCAGGCATACTTATTCTCTCGGGATTCAGAAACCTTTCAAAAATCAAATCGTACCTCAGCGGGTCCACGTCTGTGATACCCAACGCGTAACTTACCACGCTACCGGCGGCTGAGCCTCTCCCGGGGCCGACGGGTATGTCTTTGCTCTTCGCGAAATTCACGAAATCCCAGGCTATAAGAAAATAGCTGGTATAACCGCTCTTCTCTATAATCTTAAGCTCATGCGCCACTCTTTCTTCTATTGTATTGCCGATAACTCCGTATCGCCGGCCGAGGCCGTCGCGTACAAGTCTATTCAGATAATCCTCGTGTTTTACGCCGTCTGGGGGATTATATTGCGGCAGGTGGATTTTATTGAAATCAAGTTCTACATTGCACCGTTCGGCTATCTCCAGCGTGTTGGCTACGGCAGACGGCGCCGCCTCACCGAAAGCCTTTTTCATCTCCTCGGCAGACTTGAAGTAAAATTCATTTGTCTGCATCCTGAGCCGGTTCGGATCGTCGAGAGTAGTCTGCGTCTGTATTGCGAGTAACGCCTCGTGCGCTCCCGCGTCATCCTTGGCCAGATAGTGTATGTCATTGGTGGCGACAAGCGGTATGTCCAAATCCTTTGCGATTTTTATAATCGCCTTGTTAACCTTTGCTTGGTCCTCTATGCCGTTATCCTGGATCTCAAGATAGAAATTGTCTTTCCCGAATATGTGCCTGAACTGGTCGGCTGTTCTTTTGGCAGCGTTTAACTCTCCTGAAAGAATCATGTGCGGTATCTCGCCTTTAAGGCATGCCGAAAGCCCGATAAGCCCGTCATTATGGCGAGCGAGCACCTCCTTGTCTATTCTGGGTCTGTAATAAAAACCTTCCACGTAGCCTATGGATATAAGCTTCATGAGGTTTTTATAACCGACCTCATCTTTGGCCAAGAGCACAAGGTGAAACGAGGCTTCCTGTATTCCGTGGCTGGATTTCTCAAATCTGCTGTCCGGGGCAAGGTAAACCTCCGAGCCGATGATGGGCTTTATTCCTTTGTTCTGCGCTTTCTGGTAAAATTCTATAACGCCGAACATATTTCCGTGGTCGGTTATGGCGCAGGCCGGCATTTTAAGGCTATGGGCCAGGTCAACAAGGTCCTGCAACCTGCATGCTCCGTCAAGTAGGCTGTACTGGGTATGAACGTGTAAGTGTACGAAATCGCTGTGTAGTTTTGCCATATTCTAATTTAAATTCGAAATACGAGATTCTAAATCCGAGACAAACACGAATATCAAAATTCTAAATAGTGTTTATAGTGTTTCGAATTTCGTATTTAGGATTTGTTTCGAATTTCGAATTTAGGATTTAGTATTTTGTATTTATTATTTCCCCATTCCCACACGCTGGGCTGCCTGAAAAACCTTGCCTTCTGTTTGTATTGAAGGCGCTATAATAATTTCTACGGAATGCATCTCCTTTATATTGCGCGCGCCCAGATTGCCCATACTTGTCATAAGGGCGCCTACCAGATTCTGTGTGCCGTCATCGGTGCGGGCCGGCCCAAGAAGAATTTCTGAAAGCGTACCGCTTGTGCCTACTTTTATTCTTGTGCCGCGCGGCAGGTTCGGATGCGGGGTAGCCATGCCCCAATGATAACCTCTTCCCGGAGCCTCTTCCGCCCTGGCGAACGCATTGCCAAGCATTACAGCGTCGGCCCCGCAGGCGAAAGCCTTGCATATATCTCCTCCGGTCGACATACCACCGTCCGTTATTATTGAAACGTATTTCTTGTTTTTTCTAAAATATCTGTTCCTGGCGGCCGCGCAGTCTACGGTAGCGGTGACCTGCGGCACACCTATACCAAGGACCCCTCTTGTCGTACAGGCGGTCCCGGGTCCTATACCTATCAAAAGGCCGTCGCAGCCTGTCGCCATAAGCTCAAGCGCCACCTCGTACGTTACGCAATTGCCTAGTATCACGGGTATCTTGATGGATTTACACAGCTTCTTCAAGTCAACCGACTTGTATTCCCTGGAGACATGTTTGGTAGAAGTAACTGTTGCCTGTACGATGAAAATATCGCAACCCGCTTCTTCGGCTATCCTGCCGAATCTCTCAGCTTTTTGCGGAATAGAACTTACTATGGCCGGCACGTTGGCTTTTTTGATTTCTTTTATTCTTTTTACTATCAGCTCTTCTTTTATCGGCGGTTTATATATAGACTGGCTTAGTTTTGTGGCTTCTTCGGGAGAGGCGCTAGCTATTTTATCAAGAACCTCTTCCGGGTTTTCGTATCGTGTCTGAACTCCTTCCAGATTAAGGACGGCAATTCCTCCGAGTTTACCCATTGCTATGGCGAATTTTACGTCTACCACGCCGTCCATCGCCGAAGCCATAATGGGAACTTTATACCTTTTTCCCGCGAAATCAAAACCGGGATCAACCTCATGCGGATTGATGGTAACAGCGCCCGGAACAAGCGCTACCTCATCAAACCCGTAACAACGCCTTGCTTTTCTTTCAACACCGATATAAAACTGTGCCATATCTTGTAACCCCCTATAAAATTTATAACTTACAGCTTTCCAACAATCGACAGGATTTCATGCAACCCAATAACTTAGGCAGCGAAAATTCTTTTACTGGATATGATACTATCGTTATATTGTTTTGTCAACACAGAAAAGGCGGGTAGCGGGAGTTATACTCTCCTTAACTATTGCTGTACAAGGCATGTTATTAAGTTTAATGATTTAAGGGTGTTAGATAAAATAAGGTTGTGCCGGAAAGCACCTCTTTACAGGGGGCTCCCCTGTTGGGCCTATTAGACAAACTTACGTCCCGTTCGGCAGTGTCAAGTTTATACAAAAAAGGACTGGCCGGGCACAAACCTGGGCATAAAAAAAATCGGGCAGTTTTTAAAACTGCCCGATTTTTACCAATTAAAGCGTTTGTGTTCCGCTTGTGGCTCTTAGTACATCCCGCCTCCGGGCGGCATGCCGGCTGGCATCGGCGGAGTTTTTTCCTCTTCCGGTATATCGCTTATCAGGGCTTCCGTTGTTATCATAAGTCCGGCTATACTTGCTGCGTTTTGCAGGGCCGTCCTTGTGACTTTCGTAGGGTCTATTATACCGGCCTGAATCATGTCCTCTACCTTGTCTTTTTCTGCGTTATAACCAACCGTTGCCTTTTCCGTTAGGATCTTCTGAACTATTACCGAGCCCTCCTGGCCCGCGTTCTCTGCAATCTGCCTTATTGGTTCTTCGAGCGCCCTTTTTACTATGGTTACTCCCACTATTTCCTCGTTTGTCAGCTTAAGGCCTTCGAGCGATTTTTTGCACCTTAAAAGCGCGACGCCTCCGCCGGGAACAATTCCCTCCTCAACGGCTGCCCTTGTCGCATGAAGGGCGTCTTCGACGCGCGCTTTCTTCTCTTTCATTTCGGTTTCCGTTGCCGCGCCTACGTTTATAACGGCTACTCCCCCTGAAAGCTTGGCGAGGCGCTCCTGAAGCTTTTCTTTGTCGTAGTCGGAGTCGCTATCCTCTATCTGCTTTTTTATAAGGGCGATCCTGCCGTTTATGCCGGCTTGCTTCCCTTTTCCTTCCACAATAGTGGTATTTTCCTTGTCAACGGTCACCCTTTTCGCCTGACCCAGGTCATCCAGCTTCACGTTCTCAAGCTTTATACCCAAGTCTTCAGTTATGGCTTTTCCGCCCGTAAGAATGGCTATATCCTCAAGCATGGCTTTTCTTCTGTCGCCATATCCGGGTGCCTTTACCGCGCAGCAGGAAAGCGTGCCTCTTATCTTGTTGACAACAAGCGTGGCCAGCGCCTCTCCGTCTGTTTCTTCGGATATTATAAGGAGTGGCTTTCCTGTTTTTGCTATCTGTTCGAGAAGAGGTATCATATCCCGCATGCTGGATATTTTCTTCTCATGAATGAGTATATACGGATTTTCGAGGACCGCTTCCATTCTCTCGGTATCAGTCACGAAATAAGGAGAAAGGTAACCCTGGTCAAACTGCATACCCTCAACCACGTCCATCGTTGTCTCTATGGACTTGGCTTCTTCTACTGTAATTACGCCGTCTTTCCCTACCTTATCCATGGCTTCCGCGATCTGGTTTCCTATGACCGAGTCGTTATTCGCAGCAATTGTAGCTACCTGGGAGATCTCTTTTTTGTCTTTTACCGGTTTGGATAATTTTTTGAGTTCTTCCACAACCGTCTCAACAGCCTTGTCTATGCCGCGCTTAAGGGCCATCGGATTGGCTCCGGCTGTTACATTCTTCAGCCCTTCCCTGAAAATCGATTCGCCCAAGATAGTTGCGGTTGTCGTTCCGTCACCGGCGTTATCCGACGTCTTTTCCGCAACCTCCTTAACCATCTGTGCGCCCATATTTTCATACGGGTCCTTGAGCTCGATCTCTTTGGCTACGGTTACGCCGTCTTTTGTGACTGTGGGTGAGCCGAATTTTTTGTCGAGCACTACATTGCGGCCCTTAGGTCCGAGCGTGACCTTTACCGCCTTACTTAACTGCTCGACGCCTTTCAAAATCGAACGTCGCGCATCTTCCGAGAATAATAATTGTTTAGCCATTTTGAATGTTCCTCCTTTTTAGAATGTTTAACGCTGCGGGTTTTAAACCATCGCAATATGTACGCGGTTTTCCACCCCACCCTTAAAACTATTTTATAACAGCCAAAACATCTTCCTCTTTTAATATCAAATACTCTTTATCGTCAACGGTAATCTCCGTACCGGAATATTTGCCGAATAATATCTTATCTCCCGCTTTAAGCTCAAGCGGTATGTTCTTTCCGTCTTCTCCGACCCTGCCTTTGCCAACGGCTATTACTTTGGCTTCCTGGGGTTTTTCCTTCGCTGTATCCGGAAGTACTATCCCGCCTTTCGTTTTTTCCTTGGCTTCCAGCACCTCTACCATAATCCTCTCACCCAACGGCTGAATTTTCATGTTACTTACCTCCTTTTTTAATGAACGCTTGACTTACGGCATCCTTATGGATGACGTAAGTCAATCTGACCTTGTTTCTTCTCTGCTAGCGTGAATTACGGATAGATAAATTATGACACCATATGGTTGCCATAATTTATAGCCTCACTAAAATTAGCACTCTTTAGATTAGAGTGCTAACAATTTGCTTATTATACAAAAATTGCTTTTTTTGTCAAGTATTTTTTTAAACTTTTTTTTAGATGACTACAGTGATTATTTTTTGTTTATTTTTAATTGATTACAGCGATTGTAATTCTGGTAATCGTTGTAATCTTCCTATAATCTGTGTAATCCCTTAATTTAAATGATTACGGGGATTAAAGTGCGGATTGCGGAAGTTAATTCTAGAGGGCGTATCCGGCAAAACTGGACCGTATAAGCCAAAATAAGTCAAAAAAGCAGCATTTCAAAACGCAGCCGGGCTCTTTTTTAATTTCGCATACCCGAGAAGGAAATATATTATCAAAAGACCCAGCGTCATAAGAGAATATTTATGCAATAACTCCGAAAGCTCTCCTCCTATTATGTCCGATGAGTTTAAATATATAAGCGAAAGATATGTCAAGAGCCCTCCGAGAAGAATCCGGTCCTTTAGCTCACGCATGAATACCTCCTTAATCAAAACGGCTATAGGCATTAGAAGGTACACAAAGGTGGTCTTGGTCCCTACAGGAGAAAGAACCGTCATGGCGGTAAAAAAAAGAGCCAAATCGTACTGTGTCTTTGGACCGCCTTGGTTTTGACCGCTCTTTATAACCATATAGATAAGCGAGACAAGGAAAAGGGCATAAAATATTATCATTAAAACCGCCAGAGGTGTCTGACTCAGCTTGAGTAAGGCTACGTCGGAATTTACGGAAAAAAATCTGGATATTGCCGCCATGAGCGACTGATTTTTGTGTTGCAGGTATTCCGATGGAAGTGTAGCGCCCAGCGACCGGGCCCAACCCTTCAGAAAATAAGCGTTGCGCTCAATGCCCCAGCGAAAAGACGGTATAAAAATCAGCGCGGTAAATGTAATAATGGCTGACATAATGGCTTTAAATCGTTTTTTTATCAATAAATAAACGAGAAATAGCACGGGTGTAAGCTTGAAAACCGCGGCTATGCCTAGATAGACCCCGGCAAGCGATTCTTTATTATTCAAGAGGTAATAGCTAAAAAATAAAAGAAGAAGCAGGATTATCAGGTTTACCTGTGCCCTGTCTATATT
>JAFGLX010000165.1 GCA_016927795.1 Candidatus Omnitrophota bacterium | reverse complement strand
CCGTCCCAATTTTATAATTTCAGTACCTATGCCTTTATCGGTAAAAATCTCCAGAAGCATCGCGTGGGGCAGGTTGCAGTCTATTATATGCGCTTTTCGTACCTTGCCTGCCAGAGCATTAAGACACGCCTTGGCTTTGGGAATCATGCCTTCATAAACAATTTTTTTTTCAAGCAGGGTCTCAACATCAGAAACGCTTAACGATTCATAAAGAGTATCCGCATTTCCTTTTTCCCTCATGATACCGCGCACGTTTGTCAGTATAAAGAGTTTTTCGGCCCGAAGCGCTGTAGCTATGCCGCTTGCAGCCTCATCGGCATTAATGTTGTAAAGTTCGTTGTCCAGCCCTATAGCCACCGGTGATATTACCGGTATTATATTGGCGTCCACAAGCTTCTCCAGAACGGTCGTATCCACACTCTCTACGGTCCCTGCATAACCCACGTCAAGAGGGCCTTCAATTTTCTTTGCGACGATCAGCTTGTTTTCTTTGCCGCTTAGACCAAAGGCTTCGGTTCCCATCTTTTTGATTTCGTCGACCAGCAACCCGTTCAGCTCGGAAAGGGCGCTGTCCACTATTTCCATCGTTTTCTTATCGGTTACTCTTAACCCGTCTATAAATTTGGGTTTTTTGCGGGCCTCCCTCATTCTGGTGCTTATAAAAGGCCCACCACCGTGTATCAGTACCGGTTTCATGCCGGCGTAATTCATGAAAACGATATCCTCGAGAACGCTTCTGCGCACGTTTTCATCGGATATAGCCGAGCCTCCGAATTTAATCACAAAAACTTTTTGGAAAAACTTTTTAATATACGGCAATGCTTCTATAAGAACGTTACTCTTCTTTATCGCGTCTTCCATCATAACCGGATTTTGTCTCCTATTCCGCGCTTCTTTACGTGTACCGCGCGTTTATTTCAACATAGCGCTTGGACAGGTCACACGTCCATATCCTCGCCTGCTTTGTGCCCACGTTAAGATTTACCGCAATCTCAACGTTTTTCCTTTTATAAATCTTATAGAACTTGTCTCTCGACGGCATCGTAAACTTACCGCCTTTAAAAACACAGATACCGTCCAGATAAATCTCAAACTTATTCTGCTTTATGCCGTTTACGCCGCTTGCGCCCACACTGGCTGCCACTCTTCCCCAGTTTGGATTTTCGCCGTGGATACTCGTTTTAACGAGGCATGAATTTGCTACGGATCGGGCTATTTTGTACGCATCCCTTACGGTTCTTGCCTTTTCCACGTAAACAGTCACGAATTTAGTCGCCCCCTCCCCGTCTTCAACGATATCTCTGGCCAGCTTAAAGGAAACCTTTTTCAGTGCGCTCAAGAAAAGCTTTAATTCTTTTGTTCCCTTTTTTATTGGAACATTGCCTGCTGCACCGTTAGCCAAAATAAGCATCGTGTCATTGGTACTCATATCGCCGTCTATGGTTATTGCGTTAAAAGAATCGTCACAGGCGTCTTTCAGGGTTGATTTTATCGCGTCCTTATCCATCCTCGCATCGGTCATGATGAACGCAAGCATTGTACCCATATTCGGCTCTATCATTCCCGCGCCTTTGGCTATACCGGTTATGGTTACCTCTCTTCGCCCGATATCTATTTTCTCAACGGCTATTTTCATTTTTTTATCGGTAGTTAATATGGCTTTTGCCGCGCTTACAAGGCGCTTTTCCGAAAGGAGCCTCGCAAGTTTGGGCACGTTTTCCTCTATAAGCTCTATCGGCAATCTTTTCCCTATTATGCCGGTTGAGGACACGAGAACATTATTAAACCTGAGACCCAGGCTCTTGCACACCGAGTATATCATCCTTTTAGCGTCCCTTACACCATACCAGCCTGTACAACAATTAGCGTTACCGCTGTTTATAATAACCGCCCTTATGGGAGCGCCTTTTCTAAGGATTTCCTTTGAAACCACAAGCGGCGCCGCTTTAACCTTGCTCCTGGTAAAAAGGCCTATAGCCTTGCATCCAGACTTTGAATATAAAAGAGCTAGGTCCTTTTTGAACCTTTTTATCCCGCAATGAATTCCGCTTGCTAAAAACCCTTTAGGTAATACATAGTTCATATTTTTACGTCCTGCTAAATAAGGCCTTCGGTTTCGTCAAAGCCGCACATGATATTCATATTCTGCACCGCCTGACCGGCCGCTCCTTTAAGTAGGTTGTCAATACAGCTTACGATGATTATCTTACTGCCCGTTACCTTGACCCCTATGTTACACAAATTTGTATACTGAACGTCTCTTATGGCAGGAAAGATGCCTTTCCCCATAACCTTTACAAAAGGTTCATTCTTATAGAAATCCCTATAGAGCTCTATCGCACCATCCGCTGTAAATGCCGAGGAATTTCCCGGTAAAATACCCGCATAGACGGTCGAAAGGATACCCCTGTTCATGGGCACAAGATGCGGAACGAAAATGACGTCAATTTTCCTCCCGGCCACCTTTGATGCAACCATATTGATTTCTGGCTTGTGCTGGTGCTCATTAATTTTATATGCCTTTAAATTCTCGTTTACCTCGGACAAAGAGAGGGCAAGAAGTGCTTTCCTTCCGGCGCCGGTAGCTCCGCTTTTGGCGTCGATTATAACACTCGTTGTGTCTATACACCCCTTTTTCAAAAGAGGCGTTATGGCGAGCGCAGCTCCGGTAGGATAGCAGCCCGGGTTAGCCAAAAGTTTTGCCTTTTTTATCTCATTCCGGAAAAGCTCAGGCAACCCGTAAACGGCTTTCGGTATATTGGCCTTATCTTTATGGCTTTCGCCGTACCATTTCTCATATTCATCCGCCTCAAGCCTGTAATCGGCGCTTAAATCTATAACTTTTTTCCCCGCCTCTATAAGCGCGGGGACCACCTTCATTGAAACCCTGTGCGGCAACGCCAGAAAAAAAAGTTCCGCGCCCTGGGTGGCTTTTGCGATATCGGGTTTCTGGCACACAAGTTCTACTCGTCCTTTTAAAGCCGGGAAAATATCTGATATAAGCTCCTCTTTCTCGACGACAGCCTGTAAAACCGTTATCTCGACATTTTTGTGGCCGGCAAGTATCTTTATGATTTCCTCGCCGGTATAACCTGTCGCGCCTATGACTCCGACCTTTATCACGTCTCCTCCTTTTTAGTAATCTACTATTTCATGCGGGAGCTTCCGCGTCTCTTTTAGGACCTATTTTAAAACAAAAAACCTACCCTGTCAACATATTCCCTCGTCGGAAAACTACAGGATAGGTTCTTATCCAACACGTATTTATAGTGATACTTGCGTGCGTTTAGGTGGATTTTATACGTTAAACCGTGTAAAAAAACTAGCGCTTGGAGTACTGGAATCTTTTTCTTGCGCGCTTTCTTCCGTATTTTTTCCTCTCTTTGGCGCGTGGGTCTCTGGTAAGGAAGCCGGCTTTTTTTACGGTAGTGCGTTTCGCCGGATCAAATTTTACGATCGCCCTCGCTATGCCATGCCTCAGAGATTCCGCCTGACCGGTAGTGCCGCCTCCGCCTATCGTAGCAAAGATATCCAGCTTACCGTCAAGGCCCGCTTTTTTAAGCACCTGATTTATAATCAACCTGTGCGATTCCCGCGGAAAATATTCCTCGAACGGACGTTTATTTACCAGGATCTTCCCTGTTCCTTCCCGTAAATAAACGCGGCTTGAGGCCTCTTTCCGTCGGCCTGTCGCAGTGATGTACTTTTGCTTTTCCTGAACCGTTTCCTTTTCCATATTTATGAGTTTCCTCTCTTATCTAAAATTGAGCTTGAGTTCTTTGGGGTTTTGCGCAGCATGCGGGTGTTTGTCGCCTTTATAAAGCTTTAACCTTTTTATCATTTGTCTGCCGAGCTTATTTTTCGGTAGCATCCCTTTTACGGCGTGCCTCAGCACCTCATGCGGCCTTCTTGCGATAAGGCTCTCGAGCTTCTCAAGCTTCAGCCCTCCGGGATAGCCGGAAAACCTCTTATATTCTTTCTGCGAAAGCTTCTTGCCCGTAAATCTTACCTTCTCGCAATTCAGCACTATAACGCCGTCACCTGCATCAACATGCGCGGAGTAAAGAGTCTTGTGTTTCCCTTTAAGTGTGGACGCTATGGCGGCGGCCAACCTGCCGAGCACCTTATCTCTTGCGTCCACAATATACCAAACCCTTTTAACGTCCTCTTTTTTTATGTACTCTGTTCGCATGATACTTTCCCTCAAAAAACCATATTACAGCACATTGAAGGCGCCACTTTACCATATTGCCGTCGAGTTGTCAAGTCAAAACTAAAATAAAGCTCCTTTATATTATTACGGCGGTTATTGCTCATGATATGTGTAGCAGAGATTTTATATTAGCAATTGATCACTGCAATCTATCTTTAATCCCCCGCGGGGAGGGAATTTTAGGTTAGGAAAAATTCCACTCGCTGTAATCATTGTAAAAAGAAAAGTGATACACTGTAGCAGTGTGCGTAAAATAACTGTTTATCTTACTTCCTTTTTGCCCTGCGTTCGATTACGCGGTGTATAAAAAGAAAAAATAAGTAAACAAGTACTATTTCTGTTATTACAAAATTCCATCCGAACCTTGTATCAGCCAGAATGTTTATGTCCATCCCTTTTCCTTTTTTTATCCTTTTCTATCGTAAGCACTTTGACCGTCGCGAAAATAAAACCTCCCCAAAAAAGAAGGGCTGTAAAAATGATCATAAAAACTGTCATAGGAGTTATGCCTATCGAGTTAAACTGCATATCCCTGAAGGTCGGGAGTACCGCGGGTATCACATGATTATCCTCGAGCACCTTTAGGAGCGACAGAATAAAAAGTAGCCCAACGAATATGGGCACAACAGCCCTTATCCAGAATTTAAGCGGCGTCTTGCTTAGTCTGACTCTTGCGTTTTTATTCATCTCGTCAAAACCGCGGTCCTGCATGAAATAGCCAACGGCTATTATGGAGATAATCCCGAATATCGGTATAGCGAGCTGCGCGATTATAACGTCCATCTTTGAGAGTAACGCAAGTTTATCGCCCAGGCCGCCTTTGACAAAACCGTTCAGGATAAAGGGTATTCCCATGAACCACAGAATAATACCGGTAAAAACAGAACTTTTCGGCCTTGACCATCCGGCCTCATCCTTTAGCCATGCGATAGCCGGTTCCTGTATGCTTATGGCGCTGGATACCGCTCCGAATGTCAGAAGAATAAAAAATAATCCGCCGAACAAATGCCCTCCGGGCATTACCTCAAACACTTTCGGCAGAACGAAAAAAGTAAGGCCTATGGATTCCGAGCCGCCTATGATATCCCCGAACCCAAGCGCAAACGCCGCAGGGAATATGGCGAAACCTGCCAGTATACTCGCCGAGGTGTTACCCAAAGTCACGCACAGCGCGTTCATGGGAATTCCCCATTCATCGCGCAGATATGAACCGTAAATCAGCATAGCGCCCATGCCGAGGCTCAGCGTGAAAAACACCTGGCCGAGGGCCGCTATCCACGTCTCAGGGCTGAATAGCCCCTCCCATCTCGGCCGCATATAGAATTCGACGCCTTCCAGCGCGCCCGGAAGCGTTACGCTCCTTACCGCAATAACGATAAGCAATACGAAAAGCGCGGGTATCATTATTTTGCATGCCCGCTCTATGCCCTTTTGCACACCCATAGCCAAAATGGCGCTCGTCACGAATACGGAGAAAAAATGGGTTATAAATATCGACTTACTGCCCAGAAAGGAACAAAAATATTCTCCCGTATCGCGGCCGAAATAGAGACCCTCGAAAGAGGCAAAAATAAAAAAGATAACCCAGCTTGTTATGACAATGTAGTAGGAATAAAGGAAAAATGGCCCTATTATACCCCAGGCCCCTATATCCCTGCCGAATGGAAATCTTATTTTATCAAAGGCTCCTAACGGGTCCCTTTTTGTATGGCGCCCAAGTACCCATTCGCACATCATGGCAAATATGGCTACACCGAATAGAAGTATTACATAAGGCACAAGAAAAGTGGCCCCGCCGTACTTGCCGCAGAGATAAGGGAACCTCCAAATATTACCGAGTCCTATGGCAGTACCTATCATAGCTGCTATCATTCCCATGTGTGTATTCCACGTCTCACGTTTTGTCGTCATAAAATCCCTCTCGTTCTATCCGCCGCTTTGCCTAAATTATATAGCTTTTCGCGTGCCGATTTCCGCACCGTCTGCGGTCGGAATGGCGACTCAATATTGAACCCTTATGAGCACAAGGCCTTTAGCGGGAGCTGTCGGCCCGGCTTTTCTGCGGTCCAGTCGTTTTAATATCTCGGATGCACTCCCTCGGGGTAAATATCCCCGTCCTATCTCGATAAGGGTTCCGACGATATTCCTTGCCATGTTGCGGAGAAACCCGTCGGCTTCGATGTCTATATATACAAAATCCCCAGTACGCCTTACTGCGACTCTCTCTATTTTTCTTATTGTGCTTTTTCTTTCCAAAAAAGCGTTTTTAGCCTGAAACGACTTAAAATCCCGATTTCCCTTAAATGCCTTTGCCTCTTTTCTCATGAGCGGCATATCCAGTTTGTACGGTACTTTGTGATAAAAACGGCGCAAAAACGGGTTATCTACACGGCTGTTCAGTATGGAGTACCGGTACAGTTTCTTTTGCGCGTCAAATTGAGCGTGAAATTTCAGCGGGACTTTTTTTGCGCTGGTTATGGATATGTCATCGGGCAGGCTTGAGTTAAGGGCTAACTGGAGTTTATTGGGCGGGATCCCGGATTCTATTTTAAAATTTGCTATCTGCGCTTCGGCGTGTACGCCCGCATCCGTCCTGCTGGCGCCGGTTAGTTTTACCTTTTTCTTGTATATGCGCTTGAGCACTTTTTCGATTTCGCCCTGTATCGTCCTTGCGTTTCTTTGGACCTGCCAACCGGCATAATGCGTCCCATCATACGCTATTGTGAGGCAAATATTGCGCATACTTCTATGGAATAAAAAAGAGAAGGCGGCAAGTAGAGAGACTTTCTATTTCTTTCTGCTTTCCGCTCTCTATTTTCTACGTAATGTAATCTACGCCTGTTTTACCAATAATTCTGCTATCTGTATGGCGTTTAATGCCGCGCCCTTGCGGAGATTGTCGCTTACAACCCACAGGTTTAGGCCGTTTTCGATAGACTCGTCTTCGCGTATCCGACCTACAAAAACCTCATTCTTGCCTTCAGCGTCAAGCGGCATGGGGTATTTAGCGGCTTTCGGGTCATCCACAACCACAACCCCCGGTGAGTTCAGAAGTATCTTTCTCGCCTCATCGGCGGTAAGTTTCGTTTCAGTCTCAATGTTTATGCTCTCGGAATGCGCGAAAAAAACGGGTACGCGCACGCAAGTCGCGGTTATGGCAACAGAGTCATCCGCCATTATCTTGCGGGTTTCGTTAACAAGCTTCATCTCCTCCTTGGTGTACGCATTATCAAGAAAAACGTCTATCTGCGGTATCAGATTAAACGCTATCTGATACGGAAACTCTTTTATCAGGAACTTGTCGACGCTATGGGAGCCGCTCAACCAGTTATCCACGACCTTATTGACCGCCTCTACCTGTTTTTCCATCTCAAGCATTTTTTTCTGTCCCGCACCCGAGGTAGATTGGTAAGTAGAAACGACCGCCCTTTTTATTCTGGCTTTTTTGTGGAGCGGCCACAGCGCCACCACAGCCTGTATGGTCGAGCAATTCGGGTTGGCGATTATGCCGTTATGGTTATAAGCGGTGTGCGGATTTACTTCGGGAACAACAAGCGGCACGTCTTTTTCCATGCGGAAGGCGCTGGAGTTATCGATAGAAACTGCGCCGGCCTTAACGGCGCTAGGCAAAAACTCGAGGCTGCGGGATGCGCCCGCGCTGGAAAGCACTATATCTATTCCCTTAAACGAATTGTGCGAGAGGACTTCTACCTCGTAGTCGTTTTCTCTGAATTTTAACCTCTTGCCCTTCGACTTCTCGGATGCAAGAAGCCGTATCTCGTTTACAGGAAATTCCCTCTCATCCAGTATGGCGAGGAACTGCCCTCCCACGGCGCCAGTAGCGCCCATTATAGCTACATTGTATCGGTCACGTTTTTTCAACATCCCGCACCTTATATTCGATGCACCGGAAATACCGGGCCTTTAGCACGTTCACAGGTTCTTAACTACCAGGTCCCCCACACCGGTCGTGGAATACCCCATTTTCCCGGCTGCAAGCGACTTAAGCTTTGTTGTAACTTTGATTACCGAATTTTCAATCATGTCGGAGGCTTTTTCCTCTCCGATTTCCTTAAGAAGCATGGAAAGCGCGCATATAGCCGCTAATGGATTTATAACATTTTTACCCGTATACTTGGGGGCGGAGCCGCCTATCGGCTCGAACATGGACACGCCTTCCGGGTTCAGGTTGCCGCCGGCGGCTATACCCATACCACCCTGTATCATTGCCCCTAAATCAGTGATTATGTCCCCGAACATGTTATCGGTTACTATAACGTCAAACCACTCGGGATTTTTTACCATCCACATGCATGTGGCGTCGACATGGGCATAGTCGGTCTTTATGTCTTCGTAATCTTTGGCTATTTCGTAAAAAACCCGCTCCCAGAGATTCCACGCGTATGTGAGAACATTTGTCTTGCCGCAAAGGGTAAGCTTCTTTGCCTTGTTCCTTTTACTCGTAAGCTCAAAAGCGTACTTCACGCACCTCTCCACGCCTTTTCGAGTGTTACGGGAAATCTGGATAGCTACTTCATCCTTTGTGCCTTTATTTATAAATTCCCCTTCTCCCGCGTAAAGCCCCTCATTGTTTTCCCTTACTACTACAAAATCTATGTCTTTAGGCTCCTTATCTTTTAAAGGCGTCCATACTCCGGGATAAAGCTTTACCGGCCTTAAATTTATGTACTGCTCCAGACTGAAACGCAGCTTAAGAAGAAGGCCCTTCTCCAGTATACCCGGTTTTACGTCAGGGTGACCGACAGCGCCAAGGTATATGGCATCCGTTTTTCTCAACTCCTCTATGGCTGAATCAGGCAGGATTTCGCCTGTCCTCTTATATCTTTCGCCTCCGAAATCATAGTTAACGGTCTCGTATTTGAAACCGGCTTTGGACGAAACCGCCTCCAGCACTTTTAAACCTTCATTAATCACTTCCGGCCCCGTACCGTCACCCGGAATTACCGATATTTTATAGTTATTAACGCCTGACATAATTCATCAACCCGCCTTTTTTTACTATGCTTTCGATAAACGCAGGGTATATCTCGGACTTGTATTCCTTTTTTTTGGATACATTCCTGATTATCCCCTTTTTGGTGTCCACTTCTACGATGTTACCATTATTTATGTACTTTGCAGCTTCCGGCAGAACAACTATAGGCAAACCTACATTTATGGCATTTCGATAAAAAATTCTGGCAAAACTTTCCGCTATAACGCATGATACCCCGCAGGCCTTTATCGCTATAGGCGCGTGTTCCCTGCTTGAACCGCAACCGAAATTCCTGCCCGCCACTACGATGTCGCCTTTTTTTACCTTTTTAACGAAATTCTTATCCAGATACTCCATACAATGTTCCGCCAGCTCAAGCGGGTCTTTGCTGTCGAGATACCTGGCCGGGATTATATCATCGGTATTTATATTGTCGCCAAACCTGTGCGCCTTTCCCTTGTACTTCATTTTTTTTATTTCATTTTTTTTAACACGGATTTAACGGATCTACTACGGATTTGCGCGGATTGGAAAATATCTGTGTACATCCGGTTTTAAATCCGTGTTTACATAACTTCTTTGGGATGGGCAATGCGTCCGCGTATCGCGCTCGCTGCCGCCACAGCGGGCGATGAAAGATAAACCTCACTCTTTGGGTGCCCCATCCTGCCCATAAAGTTCCTGTTAGTTGTGGCCAGGCAGCGCTCGCCTTCGGCCAGTATGCCAAGATGGCCCCCAAGGCACGGACCGCAACTCGGCGTGGAGAAAATACCTCCCGCTTCAACAAAAACTCTGGCAAAACCGCGCTTAACCGCCTCCAGATAAACCGACTGAGTAGCCGGTATTACGATCAATCTCACGCCCTGCCTTACCTTATTCCCTTTCAGTATTTTCGCGGCTGTCTCTAAATCGCCTATCCTGCCGTTTGTGCAGGAACCTATGACCACCTGATCGATTGAAACCCCTTTCAACACATTAACGGGCCTTGTGTTGCTGGGAAGGTGAGGGAGGCTTACCTGGGGTTCTATCTTGGAAGCATCGTATTCCCTCATCTCTTTATATCGGGCGTTACTATCGCTTTTATATAGTTTGAAAGACTTCCTTTTCGGTTTGTTTTTTCTTATGGCGTTTTTTACATAACTTATCGTGGTCTGGTCCGGCTCGATGATTCCGTTTTTCGCTCCGGCCTCTATCGCCATATTGCAGATACTGAACCGGTCATCCATAGAAAGCGATTTAATGGTTTCTCCCGAAAATTCCATAGCCATATAGTGAGCGCCGTCCACTCCGATATCGCCTATTGTATGAAGGATAATGTCCTTACCGCTTACCCACTTTTTCAATTTGCCGTAATAAATAAATTTTATTGTCTCCGGAACTTTTAGCCAGACTTTACCTGTTATGAAAGCGGCCGCAAGATCCGTTGAGCCGACTCCGCAGGCGAAAGCGCCCAAAGCGCCGTAAGTGCATGTATGAGAGTCTGCGCCTATGATAAGATTGCCCGGAAGCGCAAGGCCCAATTCCGGCAGAAGCGCGTGCTCTACGCCCATCCTTCCAACTTCATAGAAGTTCTTTATGTCGTGTTCTCCGGCGAAATCACGCAATATTTTCGAGTTATTGGCGCTTCGCATGTCCTTGGCGGGAATAAAATGATCCGGTATAAGCGCTATCCTGGTTTTGTCAAACACCTTCTTTGCGCCCGCATTTCGGAATTCTTCAATGGATATAGGCGCGGTGATGTCATTGCCCAGGCAGAAGTCTATTTTAGCATCGATAAAATCGCCTGGTTTGAACGACTTTTTCACTGCGTGATCACGCAATATTTTCTCTGTTATGGTATATCCCATATGCAACCTGAAGTGTTTATAGCGTGTAATTGTACCATGTTATAGTGAAAATGCAACCGTTTTTTTGCAATTTGAAATCAGGGCATAAGGCTTTCTTGAGGATGGCTATAAGTATATGATGTCGTCCGGGTTATATAGATATAGAAATAACATCATGTAATCGCGTAAGTGGCGTGTTGACAAGAAGTTACGGCGTACGTGCTCCTTTCCGTTGCGGCCGAGACGCTTGGCGTATTCCGGGTTATTAAGAACTTCCCGGATTTCAAGCGCCGCGCCTTCAACGGTATGGCACAAAAGTCCGCTATACCGGTGGCTTATCTGCTGAGGAATGCCGCCAACAGCCGAGGCTACTACCGGCCGCGCTTTCCATAGCGCCTCGGTTATGGTAAGGGCAAAACCCTCCCGTATGGATTTCTGTACGACAACGTCGGCCGAACGCTGTATTGCGTTCACGTCTATATCATTCTTCTCCGGCGCTATAAGAAGGACGTGTATGTCCTCGTCCTTGCCTTTCTTCTCCATTATCTCCCTGTAAACAATGTCTGTTTCCGGGTCATCGGCCGCCCTGTTGCCGGCCAGTATAAGCTGGCAGTCTATATATTTTTTAACCAGCCTATAGGAGTCTATAACACCAAGGGGGTCTTTCAAATAATCAAACCTCGAGACCTGCGCTATAATCGGTTTGTCTTTTTTTATACCGTATCTCCCTAAAGCGTCGCTTATCTCTTCCTTGGAAAGGTCTCTGTTCTTTTCGCTGAAAGGGTCTATAGACGGCGCCACCAAAAACTGTGGTATGTTGAGCGTTCTTGCGAATTTAGGGCTGGAAAACACCGAACTGTCATATTGTTCTATGAATTGGCGCAGAAATTCCCAGACTTCCATATAGGGCCGTGAAACATCAACGTGACAGCGCCATATCCACTTGTTAGACGAGGATTTTTTCTCTATAAGCATAATGGGCTGCGGGTCGTGCACAAAGACGATGTCACCGTAAATTTCGGTGTCCTTTATTATTGACTCCCCTTCTGACAAAAATTTATCAAACATCCTCTGGGAAATGTTGCCTTTTTTACCATGCAGGGCGTTATGAAAGGCTTTTGTCACGTTAAAATAATCCGCGTCCGCTTTTATAACGTCCCACGACGCTTTTATCCCCAGGTCCTCCATAAGCGGTATAAGCCGCGAGAGTATCTCGGCCACCCCGCCGCCGGTCCTGGTTGAGTTTATGCACTGTATTTTTTTTCGTTTTAGGCTCTTGCTTATGAGCTTCAGTTCTTCCACTATATTTTTCCCTACCACTTTTTCATAATCCGCAATGCCGATCATGGGT
>JAFGLX010000164.1 GCA_016927795.1 Candidatus Omnitrophota bacterium | reverse complement strand
CATCCACTCTGTAGATACGGCCGTAACCTGCGCCTGCGTCCTCGTCGAGATAGTAGTAAGTCACGTGCTTGCCGAAGAATTCGCTGTCAGGGTTTTCTTCTAACGGTACCTCTTTTTTATGTATGCGGCCGGAATCGTAGTACTCTACCAAATCGTCTTCCCCATTGGTAGGTTCACCGTCTGCGGGTATGAACTCTATAAGCGAACCGTCTGTGGCATATTCATAGGTCCCGTAAAGATTTTCCATTCCCGCCTCAGTGTAGGAACGTTTATAATGTACCTGGCCGCCATAAATACCGTCGTAATACTCATATTCAAAAGCTATCTCACCTTTATCGTTGGCCTCCCCAAGCAGCGAAACGTCCATTCTTCCGAAACCCGTGCCGTTCCAGTCTTCATTTATGAAGTGGTAGTACACGTTTCCTTCGCCGTCCGGTTGTGTAAGCATAATTAACTCAAGACGATTAGTAGAATCTTGATAATATCTATACTCCCCCATTACTTCATAAGTGAACAAGTCCCTCTTTATTTTGCGCACAAGCATGCTGTTTACGGGGTCGGTAGGGTCGCTATATTCGGCTTCATAGTACCATGAATACCATCCGTCTCCTATCATATTGCTATAAATACCTGCATATAAAGCTTCTGCTTCTTCCAGGCTAAGGTAAGTCCTTGTTCCATTAATATAGGTATAAAAAACGACCGCCGAATCGCTTGTGTCAAAATAGTTATTTAGAACCATGTTGTCATCCGGATTAACCTGTTCCCTGAAAAGTATCTGTTGATCGTATCCGCCACCCTGTATGAAGGTATTGTCATAAATAACATTGCCTGTAACGCCGTATCCCTCCAACCTTATGGCACCGTCATCGCTGCTTATAAAGGTATTGTTGTATATTGTGTTATTTGTGGATGGTCCAACGGTTCCGAGAAGCAAGGCCTGGCTTCTCCACTCAGTATGGTCAGTGTTAACCGTTTCAAAGAAAAGATTGTTATATACGTAGTTTGAGTCGCCTCCGAGCTGACTGCGTATATTTGCCCCCGTTATGTAGTTGTTTCTTACGATGTTCCCGGAGGCTTTCGTACCGTCGGTCATTGTGCCGTTTATGCAGAATGCCCTGGAATAAGGGTTTGTCTGATTGTCGAAGATGTTGAATTCGATTATATTATTCTGCAGTCCCGACGCATCCGCGTCCAAAACCCTGCCGTTTAAATATACCCCTGCATGCCCCGCGTTATAAAATGTATTAAATCCTATATAACTGTCCGAGACATTACTGCCGAAATTAATGAGGTCTTCCGGCCCCATATCATCATCGGGGTCCCATCCGACGGGGTTGTAGTTGGTATCAAAAAAGTTCCCCTCTATCGTGATGTTAGTGTAATGAGCGTCTTTTCCGCGTACCCATATGCCGTAATATCCCGTCCATGTAAAATTACAGTCTTTAATAGTTATGTTGGAGCCTCCGTTTTCCATCTTAATCGCGGCCTTACCTGCTCCTGCGAAATCGATATTTTCTATTTGTATGTTGGAGGCACCGTTCAGATAGATCAAAACCGGAGGATCCATTGTCTGCACCGAACCATATTGCAAATCCGGATTTTCGGTTGCATAGACATAAAGGGCACTTTCGGAGGAGTTGTAATACCACCTGTGGTCTTCGTCCATCGAGCCTGTACCGCCAGCTTTTGTTGTCTCTATATCTCCCAGAAGCACTCTTTCGGTTTGTGAGACACCCTCTTGCTTCCAGACGTTATTACCCATATACGTCCAGCCGCCGCTTATGGTCCTTAATCCGTAAAATTGCGGGTTCTCGCCCTCGCCGTACCGGGTGAACGTTATGGGATTGTCCTCGGTTCCGCTATACGTTATATTCAACGTATCGAGCAGACCGTTCTCGTTATTCCAGCTTTCGCCGGCCTTAAAACAGATTGTGTCACCGGGACTAAAAGTGAATTGATTCAATTTGGAAAGGGATTGCCACGCCGTACCCTCGCTAAGACCGTCATTGTCGTCACTTCCCAGGGTAGCGTCTACATAGTATGTAGCGGCAAACGCGCATGAAGCCCATATTATAAACGCATGAATTAAGAAGAACTTCTTGATCATTTTAATCACCCCCAGTTACAATGCAAGGTGGCAAACGCATCTGCTTAATGAGGGCAATTAAAAAGCCGGGTTACCCCGGCCTAAACAAAATATAAGTGCTGCATAATCGGCAACTCGGCTGCCGTACCCGAAATCAGGTTTAGGCCCGTGGTTTTGCGCCCCATTTTTTCAAATGGTTTGCCATGCACCGGTTGCCGTTTTGCGGCTCCGGTACATGGCCCTGTACTCATTGCAGTACAGAGCCTTTATCGAATTTTCATTATTTATTTAAAAGATCACTTTTTTCACTTCTAAAATAAGCTTACCTTGCCGTTTCCAAAATGTCAATAGATGGAATCTAGCTTTTTTATTTTTAACATACTTTTTTGGCGACCAGTTCGTCAAAAAGCCTTATGTATCCGGCGCCTATTTTTGCAATGCTGAAATTTTCTCTGACATATTTTCTGCCGGCAACACCTATTTTCTCTCTAAGAGCGGGATTTTCAACAAGCTCCTTAAGCCGCGCATACCAATCTTCATCTGTGTACGCGAAATACCCTGTCTTGCCGTCTTCTATCACTGTTTTGTCCGCTTCGGAGGGCATGCATACAAGAGGCAATCCCGCTGCTCTGTAGGTATTAACCTTGGTGGACGGTTTTCTGCGCTGGATTTCGTTATCACCGGGTTTTATTGCCACGGCTATGTCGGACTCTAAGAACACTTTCTCCCAGTTGTCCAGTTTCCATTTGCGGTATTTTATGATGCCGTCATCTTTCGAGCGCATGTTAGCGTGATACAGCATCGTTACCTTATGTTTGCCCTCTCCGGCTATGCGTTTAACAATGGCATTAAACCTGTTCATGTACTCCATGTTCTGGATATAGCCTTCCCACAAAATGACAACCGGCTCCTTGGCGGCGTAATCTTTTTTGTACCTGTGATTTATGATAGGCAGGCCTATTAATTTCACACAGTTGTTGTAAGATCGCACGTCGGATTCCTGGAGGGGGTTCATCGCTATTACCGCATCCATTGATTTTATGTACCAGGTATCTTTCAGATAGCTTTTTTTGCATCCCAGCGGATTGTCGGAGATGTCATAAATCAAAATTGTTTTATTCTGTTTTAGCCTTTCGATTTTTTCCGCGCTCATGTTGTCAAAGGTTTTCACATGTATAACGATATCGAATCTATCCAGGCTGTCGTTGTTGAAAAATATATCACAGGCGTACTTTTCGCTGTGTTTATTGATGTAGTCGACAAGCGGGTCTATGTGCCACTTTCTGTTTCCGAGCGTATGCTCCCCGCTTACTACAGGGCCGAACCCGACCTTAATTTTGCGGGGTGACATTGCGTTGTGAAGTTTAAGCCTAAGCCGCCAACTCCAGTTTACAAGCATAAAATCCTGCTTCATAAACTTTTCCTCATAGAGCCATTTCAAAAAATAAAACCCTCTGGGGAAAAACTTTCTTTTATCCTTCTTTTTTGAATACCATTCGTTAAAATCGTTAAGCCATTTTTTCATAGTAAACCTGTATCCCTTAATATATTATCATTCAAAAAAAGGCCTGGCAATCTTTATCTTGATAACGCATAACCGATTCGGATCCCGTTCCTAATTTGGCCCTGTTTGGCTATCTGAAGAGGATGTGCTGAGTCTCGGTTGTTCCTACCATTATAATAAACTAAACGAATCTGATTGTCACGTACTTGTAATAACTGCGTAAAAGAAATTTTCACTTACGCTGTTAAACTTCCCCCCATGCACGCCCCGGCCGTACACACACAACCGCCGCATGCGCGGCCGGGGCGTGCATACTCCTTT
>JAFGLX010000163.1 GCA_016927795.1 Candidatus Omnitrophota bacterium | reverse complement strand
GTGCGGTTGGTCAAAAATGATTAGAAGTTTTTCGCTATTTCTCTCGCCTGCGCCTGCGCCTCTTTAATTTTTTTAGCCTGTATTTCCGGGCCCATGGCGTCCATAGGCTGGGCATTGACAAAAACTATATCGCTAATTCCGGCAAAGTTAAAAACGGTGTAGAGGTAAGGAGTCTGTAAATCGAATTTTCGGAAATCCTCCGCGCTGTAATCTCCGCCCCTGCTTGTTATTATTGCCATTTTTTTGCCTTTTGCAAGGCCTTCGGGGCCGTTTGGCGTATATTGAAAAAGATACTTCGGTTGGAGGATTATGTCTATATAATGCTTGAGGCGATAGGGTATGCTGAAATTCCACATTGGGGTACTTATAAGATAGCTATCGGCGTATAAAAATCTTTCGATAAACGATACAATTTCTTTCCAGGATTCTTTTAAATCTCCGGATAGGTCTTTGCCGCTCAGTAACACGTATTTACCATTAACCTTTTTTACTGTAAGATCGGGAAGTTTTTCCTCGAATAAATTCAGTTCTTCTATTTCGCATTCAGGGTATTTTGTCTTAAAAACATCGAGAAACGCCTTACTGACGCTAAGGGTTCTGGATTCAGACCCGCGAGGCGTGGCGATTATGTGCAATAATTTTTTCACTTAACCATCCTTTTCAACCCACCAAGTTCCACCGCCCCGGCGGAATAGGGAGCCCGCCGTGGCGGTGGAACGGGTTTCAGTTGCAGCAACCGCCTTTTCCGATTTTTTTAATTATACCGGCTATGATAAGACAGGCGATTCCTAAAAACACAAGGGCGTTATCCATGCTGGGAACAAGGTCAAACGCTGAAGCAAGCAGTAACAATATGCCTATACCGCCCAAAACTGCCGTTATTATACCTGTGGATTTGTTGCCCATAAAACCTCCTTTTTTAATGCCTTTCCCGTAAGCGGATATGCCGGGGGTTAGGAACGGAGACTCTCCAGCGTTTTTTCCGCTTCCGGAACCATTTTGATGAATTTTTTTAAGGTATCGCAGGGATATGTATCACAACCGGCGCAAGTCGTTAATGATTTACCTGTGCAGCATTTTCGTATCTGGCACAGATTCTGGCAGTAGTTTATCTTCCGCCCGTTTGAGTTGCATCCGTCGCAATTTATATCTTCCGGTTTGATGTCGGCACCGTACTGGGCCGACCATTTTTTCGACACTTCCTCGCGCTTGTCATCGCTGTCAGCGCGCGTAGCAAGGTAGGCTTCGCACTTTGAACAGTCCAATCCACAGCAAGCTATCATGTTATTCGCGTACTCCTCAAAACAAACATCTCTGCCAAATGGAATTCCGTATCTATATCAAGATTATACCCCGAAAAATGAGCCCTGCAAAGAAATTTTGGCGCTAGGCGTAAGTACCGGCTTTAACGGTGTTTTTCATAGATACCGTTAACCGCCCTGCGGGAAAGACTCTTCCTCATACATATACCAGTTTTTGGAATCGGCGAGATACGTGTGCAAATCCTTTATTCCCTCATAGTGCGCACTTTCCTCGTCGAGAAGAAATTTAAGCAGTTCTACGAGGTTCCCGTCTTTTGTCTTCCCGAGCATGTCTTTGTAATATCGATATCCGTTATTCTCAAAATCCATGGCGAACTGGCATGCCTCCAGGTCGTTTTCGTCCGGTTTTATCTTTTCCGCGAGGTTCTTTATGTTTTTCGAGAATATCCTTAAGGCTTCTTTCCGTTCTCCCCTGTCACTTTCAAGGTTGAACGACGGGAATTTACCTTCTTTTCTCATTGTTTCGTAAAAATTTTTTATGCTCTCTATGTGTTTGGCCTCGTTTTCGGCCAGAAAAGCGAAAGTTTTTCCGGTAATCTCATTGGTGCATTTCCGGCTCATGTCGCTATAAAATTTTTGTCCCCTTTTTTCCATGTCGATAGCTTCTTTTAACAACCCGAGCAATGCTTTCTCAGCCATTTCGCACCTCCTTCACGAGCTAAAATGTTTGGCCATGTATTCTTTAAGTAACTTTTCCGCCTGGGGTTTGCACTGGCCGCATACGGTACCGAGTTTAGTCCTTTCCTGCAGTTCATAAATGGTCTTTGCACCCTCAAGCACCGCGTGCTCTATTTCCTGGTCGGTTACATTCATGCATTGGCATACTATGCTGGCTTTCTCTTTTTTAATCTTGTATTCCATGCCGTTACGCGCGTAGTAATCGTCTATCGCCGCGCGCAGGGCCTTGTCCCCCAAAACCGAACAGTGTATTTTATGTTCCGGTAATCCTCCCAGTTCTTTCGCGATCTCCTTCGGAGATAAATGATAGGCTTTATCAAGCATCATGCCTTTCACCATTTCCGAAAGAATTGACGTACTGGCTATGGCGCTTGCGCATCCGTAAGTCTTCCATTTGCAGTCTATAATAATGTTTTTCTTTTTATCCACCTTGATCAACATTAACATCTGGTCTCCGCATTTTATGTTTCCTACAATGCCTTTACCGTCGTATTCATAACCTTTCTCGTCGGTAAGGACGTTCTTCGGGTTCATGAAATGCTCTTTCAGTTTACCCGAGTATACCCATATATCATCTTTTCGGGCCATCTATTTCTCCTTCGCATACGCTGTGGACATCTGTCTTATCTTCTTGATAACCTGCGGAAGCACTTCTGCGGTATATTCGATTTCTTCCATGCTGTTTTCTCGTCCGAGGCTTATACGTATGGAACCGTGCGCGCGTTCGGCGGGCATACCGGTTGCCAGCAAAACGTGTGAAGGGTCGAGTGACCCCGAAGCGCAGGCGGAGCCGGTAGATACGGCTATTCCTTTAAGGTCAAGGTACAAAAGAATCGTCTCCCCCTCGGCGCCGTCAAACGAAACGTTTAGGGTGCTTGCGAGGGACTCGGATGGGTGGCCGTTAAACCGCACATCCGGGATCTTTTCCTCTATCTCTTTTTTCAGGAATTCCTTGAATTTACGCAGGCGCTTTTCCTCTTTTCCCATTTCCTTCGCGCGCATCTGGACGGCCTTGCCGAGGCCGACTATCCCCAGCGTATTTTCCGTGCCGGCACGACGCCCCATTTCCTGGTGTCCGCCGCGGATGAGGGGGCAGAAAGGCGTGCCCTTCCTTACGTAGAGTGCACCTATGCCTTTGGGGCCGTATATCTTGTGGCCGGAAAGTGTCAGGAAATCGACTTTCAATTCGTTAACGTCCACCGGAATCTTCCCTACAGCCTGAACGGCGTCGGTGTGGCACAATGCTCCGTAGTGATGCGCGATATCGGCTATCTCTCTTATACCCTGTATTGTTCCTATTTCGTTATTCGCCATCATAATCGAAACTATGCCCGTCTTTTCGCTTATCGTACCTTTAAGCTCTTCTATGTTGACTTTTCCGAGACAGTCTGCGGCGAGAAAATGCACGTTAACGCCCCGTTCTTCAAGGCACTTGGAAGTTTCAAGAATGCAGGGGTGTTCTATCTGGCTGGTTATAACGTCGCTTCTATTGCCCCTCTTAAGCGAGCATTCCCTGGAGGAACAGGTAAGTATTGAGAGCACCGTGTTGTTCGCTTCGGAGCCGCTACCCGTAAAAATGATTTCGTCGGCTTCCGCGCCTATAAAGGACGCTACGTTTTTGCGCGCCTCTTCTACAAGACGCCTTGCGCTTCTGCCGAAGGCATGAAGGCTGGAAGGGTTGCCGAATACACTCATAGTTTTCTCCATAACTTTTTTCACCTCGGGATGAAGAGGCGTAGTTGCGTTATGGTCCATGTAGATGCGTTTCCTGCGCATAAAATATCTCCCTCCGAATAGGGTTTTTGTCACCACGGAAATTTAGCTTTTATTGCCATACCAATTTTTATTTTGTATGAGGCTCTGCCGGAAAATGCGTAATCACCGTTACGACGGCCGGGCCCTACGCCTTACGGCGTTTTAACTGCCGTAAGGACCTTAAATTTTTCGTGGCCCTTTACGGGCTTTACGGTAACTCTTTTAAACCCGGCCGCCTTGCATAAATCCGCCCACTGCTTAAAACCCAGGCAGTACTCGCCTTCATTGAAGATATGTTTTTTCCCGTTGTCAAACATGCGAATGAAAGCAGGGATACCGGCGTCCCTGAGAGCGTAAATCCACTCGTATTTCAACACCTCAAGTATGCGTTTTAGCCTCTTAATATCTGTATGTCTGCCGGTGGTATCCATATCTATATCGCCTATGAGTAATTTTCCGCCCGGCTTCAGGGCGCGGTATATTTTTTTCAAAGGTTTATGTTTATCTTTTAAGTGATGCAAAGTAACCGTGGAGGCGATTATGTCAAAAGCGTTTTCCTCGAAGCTTGGGCAGGAAGCGTCCATCGTTTCGCATTTTATCCTGTTTTCGAGGCCCAGGCGCCTTATTTTGTCTTTAAAAATCGCGAGCATCTCCTTTGAGTTATCTATCCCTGTAATTCTGCAGTCGGCTGCGCGCAAAAATCTTAAGCTTAAAAGGCCTGTTCCGCATCCTATATCAAGAACTTTATCGCTCCTCTTCACGCCTGAAAGCGCAATAATCAGGTCGAGCAGCTTGCGGTGGAATTCGATTTTCCCCAGCGTATTATCGTACTCGTTGGACCATGCGCCGAACCAGCGTTTTGTGACTTTTCGTTTGTCTTTTGAATCTCTTTTATTTCTCATGTTACCATTCCTTATGCGTTAAAGCGTTCGGTGAATTTTATAATGTCGTTCATCATTTTAACCGCGAGGTCCGGATGCGCGCCCGCTGCCGTCTCTGCCGAAAGCATAAGATAGCCGGAACCGTCAAGTATGGCGTTCGTTACGTCGCTTACTTCGGCCCGCGTCGGCCTTATGTGCTCTGTCATACTCTCAAGCATTTGCGTAGCGGTAATGACCATTTTTTTTCGGCGGTTACATTTTTTTATAATCATCTTCTGTATCATGGGCACCTGGTATATGGGGAGGGATACACCGAGGTCGCCGCGCGCTATCATGATACCATCTGCAGCGTCAAGTATGCTGTCTATATTGCCGACGCCTTCGCCGTTCTCTATTTTAGCTATTATCCTGCACTCCTCTCCTTCTCTTCCTATAAATCTTCTTATGCATTCGATGTCGCGCCTTGTCCTTACAAACGACTGAGCCACGAAATCGATCCGGTTTCGCAGCCCGAACTCCAGGTCTATCCTGTCCTTCGCCGTTATGCCTTTAAAATCAAGTTTTACCCCTGGGATGTTAACGCCCTTGTTTTCCTTCAAAACACCCGGGACCATTACCTCGGCCTCAATATAATTTT
>JAFGLX010000162.1 GCA_016927795.1 Candidatus Omnitrophota bacterium | reverse complement strand
TCCGGCGGTTTCTCGAAAGCAACATCTCCGGTAGCTTCTGCGGTAAAATCCAAAATCCCTATGCTGTCTTTTTTCCACACAAGGAGCTTCTCGCGCCTCCTGTCAAACGAATATCCCAGAAGTCCGCTTTCAACGAATGTATAAGGTATTTTGTTGGCTATAAGTTCGCCTCCCGTACCGGTGAAAAGCATTATGTTCCCGGGAAGCGGTATTATGCTGTAGCTGCCCGAAAGGTTAAAAACAGACCGTATCTTTTTGGCGCCTTCTATAATCGGTGTTTTGTTTTTTCTGTCGTAATCCATTGAATAAATTCCATCATCCTTATCCAGTATATAAACGGCCCCGCCGGAAATTCCGAATCCCGTAACACCGGTGACGTATTCTGGATAGACGGCCCCTGCGTCCATATCTACGCGATTTATGGAGCTATCCGTTTTGTAAAATATATACCTCTGGTTTTCCCCATGCCAGATAAGTTTTTTCGGTAAAACGGTAAAAAATTCTGTTATATCCACGGGCGGATTGCCGCTTTTCCCGGAGACGTCAAGCCAGACTATTCTGGTGCCGCCGGCCGAACGCAGGATAAACGCCGTGTAAGTGCTCTTTTTGCCGGTCATGCATGATACAACTTCCATTTTAGAGTATTCTGAATCCGGGTCCACAAGCGGATGGCTCTTCTTCTGCGCGGTATCGTAAATCGTATAGCCGCCGAGCGTGTCGTCTTTTACGAAAAGTATAAAAGGCGTCCCTTCGAGCGGTATTAAATTTTTATAACCGCCTTCCGAAACCGTTACACTATCCCATTTCTCCGGCATAAGAATAATGCTGTCAAGCACCGTGGCCTTTTCACCTATCACCGGTACTACCCTGCTCCAGGGCTTGTATCTTCGCAGAATCACGTCTATTTTATAAGGGCCGGGGTTCAGTTTTTCGATAAGAGTCGGGGTATTCTCCGGATACAGCTTGCCGTTTATTACTATTGATGCGCCGGGAGGCGCCGTTGCGATATGTATGTCGCCTGTAAGGGCTATGGGTGTTTTTGTGTCCGGTTTCAGTATATAACCCAACGCGTACATTATGACAACCGGGCAGATCATAATGTAGAGGAGTAAAAGTATGTAAAAAATGACCTTTCGAAAAAAAAGCATAAATTTCCCACAGTAGAGGTCAACTTGCAAAAACTCTATTCCGGAAATTTGAACTTTATTTCCGTGTCCTTCTTGTCTTCTTCGCTCACTTTAAACATTTCCCTGGAATTCAGGTTCATGCTCTGCGCTATCCACATGTCCGGTATCTGATGTATCCTGATATTGTAGAGGTTCACCGAATCATTATAGAATTCCCTGCGGTCCGCTATCTGATTTTCCAAATAGCTTACCCTGCTCTGTAACTGCGTGAAATTCTGGTTCGCCTTAAGGTCGGGGTAATTTTCGGCTACCGCAAAAAGTGTCCGGAGCGCCTTCCCGAGTTCGCCTTCCGCCTGCGAGGCCTCACCCACGTTCTTGGCGTTTATACAAGCGGTCCTTGCCGCTGTGATTTCTTCCAGCGTATTGCGCTCATATTTCATGTACCCCTCGCAGACTTTTATTAATTTGGGTATTTCGTCATGGCGCTGTTTCAGGATAACGTCTATGTTGGCCCATGCCTTGTCTAGATTACGTGAAAGCCTCACAAGCCCGTTGTAAACGGATACCAGATACATAACTATACCCGCGATTACAAAGAATAAAGCAACGAAAATAATAATGCCCATCGCCTTCCCTCCTTCCTTATTTAAATAAAATAACTTTAAACCGGAATAAAAGATAAGTTGACATGGCCAGGCTCAAAATAGCTCCGCCATAAATTCCCGAAAAACATTGCCATGACAGTTTTTTCATCAATTCCTTTTCGCTATGGTCGGAAATTATAAATACTTTTTCAATGTCGCCTCCGGATACTATGGCGTCTACGGGTTCCTCTTCGGGGCTCTTTTTCAATATCTCGTCAAGCAGATTCTCCTCGACTTTCGACACCGCTAAATCCCATTCTTCAGCACTTATTTCTCCGTCTTTATTGAGGTCCATTCGCTCCATTTCATGTGGATTTTTTTTAAGCTCCTTTATCCTTCTTGTAAGCTCTTTTTTGTAATCCACCGGAGCCCTGCCCGCCGTTTGGGCCGTGCCCAGTATATAAACCGGTTCATTTTCCTTTATAAACCATTCTTTGAAACGCAAAGTGCGGCTTCCAAGCCAGCTACTATGTCTTATCCTATTCTTTTCCATGAAATCTATCAGCGTCTCCGGCATGTCTTTAAAAATACCCGTTGTAAATTTGTAGTCTACGGGTAATATCATCTCTGCGCCTGTGGGAAAAACCATCGCTCTGCCGGTTCCGTCATTAACCAGAAAAGGATACGCGAAACTGTTTCCGGAAGCGATTGTCGCCCAGCTGCTCGATCTGCCGCTACGCCTGCGCTCCTCTATCTTGTACATATACAAAACACAGTCTGTTTGTGTAAGCGGGCTTTTGATCGGGATTTTCGTTTCCGCCTTGCCCGAGAGTTCGACAAGGCCCATGGCCAGGCCCCGGATGGTAGAGGTGGGGATATTCTCTATTAATCTTTTTCTGCGGAATCTGTTAAATCCAAAAAAGAAATACCATACGCCAAAAGCAAAAAAGAATATCGCGCATACAACGTCTCTATAATCTTCCATATTTCACGTCTTTATACAACGTTTTATATAAAAGTTGAGATTATTTTCGATAAAGGGCTGTCCGCTTTATATTCTCGATATCTCAAGTATCTTGTATCTTAAAGTTCCCGCGGGAACTTCTATTTCAACAATTTCGCTTTTTTTGTGGCCCAAAAGTCCTTTGCCTATAGGCGAGGTGACCGATATCTTGCCCTGTGAGTAATCCGCTTCCAGTTCAGATACAAGCGTGTACTGCATAATCTCTCCCGAATCCGTATCCTTTAGTTTTACTGTTGCGCCTATAAGTGCCTCGTCTTTTGGTATGCGGCTTTCGTCCAGTATCTGTGCCCGGCCGAGCCTCTCTTCCAGTTCCGCTATTTTCTTCTCGTTAAGCGCCATGGCTTCTTTTGCAGCGTCGTATTCGGCGTTTTCGCTTATATCGCCGTGCGAGCGGGCTTCTTCTATGGCTTTAGAGAGTTTTTTCCGTTTCGTTTTTTTAAGATGCTCTATCTCTTTTCTTATTTTTTCATAGCCTTCCGGCGTTAAATAAATATTATCCATTGTTACCCGCCTCCATTTAAAAACACCGCTACATTTCTTACTATGAATGGTTAAACAGATATGCTATTGTATGCCTTCGGAGTGGAATTTCTCGCGCCTGTCAAATAACCTATTATTCTGCTTCAAATTATACCCCCAAAACGGAAACTTGCAAAGAACTTTTGGATGGACCTGTTCAAATACCGCGTTGATTCGATCCCGCATCCGAACCGGTTATTTCGTGGGCTTATGAGAAGGGATGGCTATGCGAATCTCCGAAGCTCGTACATTTCTCTGAGGGTTTTCCAATCCATCGGTTCTGCGGTGGGCTCGAAGGTAATTTTTCTTTTGTCAGGATAGAGTTTTGCAGGCTGATTTGCTGCAATCCGAACCTGCT
>JAFGLX010000161.1 GCA_016927795.1 Candidatus Omnitrophota bacterium | reverse complement strand
ATTCGGCGATAACCCTTTTCCTGTCTTCGGCATGGATGGATTTCTCCCTGAGGTTCGTATCAGCAAGCCAATCTTCGGGCGTGTACCCATAAAATTTCTCTACGGCGCTGTTTACGTATGTCATGAAAAATTTATCCGCGTCAGCGCTATAAATCAATTCGCTCAGGCTTTCGGCAAGACCCCTGTATTTTTCTTCTGATTTCAACAAAAGCCCCCTTGCCGTTTTATATCTTGTGATATCCTTTGAAACCTCTATAACGGCTTGAGGCTTATCGCTGCGCCTTTTCGATATGACGTTAGACGTGCAATGAAAATATCTATCTTTTCCGCGCGCATCCCTTATGTAAGTATCGTATTCGTGTTTTTTGCTGCCTTTAAGCTTTGTAATCGCCGGGCATAAATTGCACGGTGTATTGCTTTTATTAAACACGCTATAGCACTTCTTCCCCATAATGCCCTTCCCGAACGTTTTCTTGGCGGCGGCGTTCGCCCATATAATATTAAGGCCTTTATCTATAATGCATACCTGTTCGCTTATGGAATTCAATATTGTATTGAATTTCTTTTCGGGTCTTATCTTTACTGTCTTTCTTCTTTTTTTCATACAAAAACTTCCGCCGAAAAAGGGATTTCTGCGCCCTAAGCACTCATTTTAACGGCGTAACCGCACCACATCAATTCTACGGAAAAAACTATTTTACTGCAAGCTATTTTTTTGAATAATGGCTTACCGGAAAAACACGTGTTTCGCAGAAAGAGCGGACAAAAAATACCTATCTGGGGCCTGGGTAACTTATGCGCTTATTCTGAAAACCGCGAAAATCGTGTCTTTTTTTAGGCAATTTTGCAAATCGCGTTTTGTAGAAAAAAAATGTTGCGTTATTTCCAGGATAAGGTAGAATAATTGCTATGAAAAGCCTGTCAAATAGTAGTCTTACTCAATCCCCGGAATTTATTATAATCCACTTTACAAAATAGAAAGGAGTTTTCCCGTGAAAGTTATAGCTGTCACAAATCAAAAAGGCGGTTGTGGAAAAACTATCACATCGATTAACCTGGCTTCTGCCCTTGCCGGTATGGGCAAAAAAATTCTTTTGATAGACCTTGATCCTCAGGCGCACGCAACGATGGCGCTTGGTATAGATATACAAGAACCTTCGGAGAGCTCATACGCCCTGTTTGAATCGTTCATAAACAAAAAAGAGTTTGATACATGGGCGCTTACGCATAATAAACACAGAAACCTAAGCGTAATCGGTTCGCATATCTCGTTAAGCACGATAGAGCAGAAAATAACTTCCGCAAAAGATGCCCTGCGGATTTTTTATAATGTAGTCGAAAATAAGATTCCGTCGGAGTATGACTATGTTGTAGTTGACACGCCGCCGAACCTGGGCTTCCTTACGTTGAACGCCATATTGTCCGCGGACCGGCTTGTGATACCGATCGACGTCAGTATATTTTCTCTGAACGCCGTGGAACAGATAAACAAAATTCTGGAAATTTCCGAGGGTATGGGCTTTAAAAAACCCGAGATCAATTTCCTTATTACCCTTTTTGACGGGAGGTCAAATTTCGCCAAGGAGTTCCTGCAAAAAACCAAGGTATTTCTTAAAGGAAATCTTCTGTCCACCATCATAAGGTCCAATATAAAGCTGAGAGAGGCCGTTCTGTACAAAAAGACCATTTTTGAACACGCCCTTTATGCCAATGGGGCAAAGGATTACGCATCTCTCGCGCAGGAAATCGTACCGGAACTTAAGGGAGAATTGGTCATGCTGGAGGAGAAGGCCGCAGTACCGCAAGAGTCCGGGGAAATGAAAGCACTGGAGACATTTTTTAAGCTACACGCGCCAGATGCTAAGAACGTTTACCTCGTAGGAACTTTTAACAACTGGACGGTCGACAGTTCGTACATGATGAAAAGGCTTGAGGACGGGACATGGATTAAAAATGTGCCGCTTCGAAGCGGGACGTACTATTATAAATTTATTGTTGACGGCAAATGGCGCGAAGACCCCTCTAACAACAAATTCGAGAATGACAAGCTGGGCGGCAGGAATTCCGTACTTTTAGTTAAAACCGGCTAGGACGCGGCAAGATACCGCAGGTGTCATTTTGCGATTTTTACTCCCAGACAACTACCCAAATCTTTAAGGAGTTCTACCTGCTTTTTTTGATCTACCTGGCTTATTTTTTCTTTGCCGAGCGCGGCCTCCGGAGCTTTTTTTGACATATAAAAATATATATTCTGCGATTCCCATAAGCTTAAATCCAGACCCGCAGATTTAACCGCTTTCAAAAGTTCTATAACCTCTTCTATCAAAAAAACGTCTTCGGCTTTTGCGAACCACTGCCGGGCTCTCATATTAACCCTGTTACTCACCAAGAAAGCCAGGGTTGTCTTGTCAAGCTCAATTGAAAAATCTTTGGCCTGCTTTAAGAGCTCCCTGAGCCTTTTAAAATCAAGTCTTTCGTCGTCTTTCAGGAGAGAAAAAAGTTCCATGCTGGTAGTAAATTCGATATTCTTATGGAAAAATCTTAAAAGGGGTATCTTAAAAAGGCCTACTGACTCCGCCGCAGGATATTTGGCCTTATAGATAGTCCTTGTGGTATTTTCTATTTCCTTGGATGTGTTATAAAAAATATCGCCGAGTATCTTAACCTTTTTGTCCTTTAGAATATCTTCCAATTTATAATTGTGCCCGTCAAAATGCCTGTTCATTAAAGAAGCCGCATCATCCCAGCGCCCTTCCTGAAAGGCGGCCCGCACGCCTTCGCGTATCGACTTAAAGGAACTTTCGTCTATATGTTCTTTTACCCAGCAAGAGATTTCATAGCGCCCCTTGTAGATAGCGCCGTAGCTTATGATGCTTTCCTCCTCCGTAATTTCGGAAGACACTGATACCCTCCCTACCGCGAATTTTATCTTGCCCAGCTCAAAAAAATCGTGTACCTCCTTTTTTACGTTAAACGAGTATATCTTGGCAGTATCACCATAAGGCTCCAAAAGTGATGATAGCGCGTAATGGGCCGCTATCTTCGGTAAGTCTATAATAGCGGGCTTTATGATTGTCTTATAGATTATTGCGCCGTTTTTTAGCTCAGGTATGTTGGAATGCGCTTTTTTAAGATATCCGAGATACCCATCTTCGAGAGATACGCCGCTTATCTCTCTGGCTAACTGCATGGCCCGCGCGGCATACGAAAGCCCCTGAATCGCCTCTATGCCCGATATATCGTCAAAATACCACTGGCAGCTCGTAAACATGAGCATAGAATTCCTTTCCATTTCAAGAAGCTTAAGTATTTTTATGCGCTCATTTCTTTCCAGTTTTTTTCCTATATGTCTTTTAAGAAAAGTTTCCAAATTTTTGCCGGACCTGTCCAATACAACGCTTATATATTCGTCCCTTATGCCCCAGGGGTCACCGGAAAAATGCGCCATATGTTCCTCATATACGGACACAAGCCTCTCGCGTAACCAGTCCATGCCTTCTCTCAGAGGCTTTCTCCATGCCTGTCTCCAGCCGGGATTAACTCCCGAATTACAACCGCAATCGCCTCTCCACCGCTCTATGCCATGAGAACAACTCCACGACGTATTTTCGGCTATTTCCACCTCGTGCGCAGGCGGAAACTTCTCCAGGAAATCTCCGAAACCAGTTATCACGGCAAGATTATTATTTTCTATATGATTTATGCAATACGCCAGTGCCATGTTGCCGAACCTGTGGTGGTGACCGTATGTTTCGCCGTCTGTGGCTATGCTGACCAATTCGGCGCCTTCTCCGCCATCTGTGAAATCTCCGATTAATTTATTCGCGAATTTTACCCCGTCGTCAAGAAGATTGCCGAAAGCGACGGCGTGGGAAATTTCGGCATTGTAAAAAAATATCGCTATATTACCGCCTGAAGGAAGGTTGCAGATATACGGCATATTGCCGGGAGAACCTTTTTTGCCGAGGTCGGACCATTCTTTATCTCCGATTTTTCTTTCTCTGAACGCCTGGTGCGGTGCGAGAATAGTAAATTTTATCCCGTATTCGACCATGATACCAAGGGTCTCCAGGTCAACGGCGGTCTCCGGTAACCACATACCCTCTGGTTTTCGCCCGAAACGGTACTCAAAGTCCCTTATCCCCCATATTATCTGCGTTCTCTTGTCCCTAGGGCTTGCAAGGGGCATAATCATGTGATTATAGGGCTGCGCTATAGCCAAACCGTGGCTGGAAGAAAAAAGCTCCATACTTTTTTTGTCAGCGTCCAGGATAGTCTTGTAGGCGGTGGGATCGTGCCTTCCAAGCCATGAAAGGAGAGTAGGTCCAAAATCGAAGTTTATTTTTGTGTAGACATTTATAATGTCGGCGAGCTTGCCGTCTGATGTCAGTATGTGCGAGGCGGCATTCGGAGCATAACACTCATCCGTAATTCTTTCATTCCAGTCATGATACGGATAGGCGGAATCCTGAAATTCCACCTCCTCGAGCCATGGATTTTCGCGCGGTGGCTGATAAAAATGGCCGTGCACGCATATGATTTTTTTCATCTATTGTATATCTGAAAGAAGGCTAACGTTACCTATCTATTGTCACACTATATCCTGTATTTACCCTTATGCCAGGTCCAGAGTAAATATGTATCGGGCTTTGCTAACTTGCAATATCTCCGGGTATGCGATGATGGTAGGGAACGTTCCATATGTCTTTTGCGTATTCCATTACCGTTCTGTCGCTGGAAAATTTCCCGGACTTGGCCACGTTAAGAATGGATTTTACCGTCCAGTCGTTTACGTTATTATATACACCCGAAACCTTATCCTGCGTGGCGCAGTAAGAGTCGAAATCGGCGCATATAAAATAACGGTCCTGCCCTAAAAGGCTCTCCACAATCGGTTCGAAAAGCCCGTACTCAACCGGCGAGAAGAAATTGGTCTTTATAAGGTGTATTATTTCCGCCAGCACGGGAGAGCGTTCTATGAATTCCCGGGGGTTGTAACCGCCGGAGCGCATCTTTTCGACATCCTTTATTCTCAATCCGAATATAAATATATTCTCCTCGCCCACCGCTTTGGCAATCTCCACATTAGATCCGTCAAGCGTGCCTATCGTCAGGGCGCCGTTTACCATAAACTTCATGCAACCGGTACCGGAGGCCTCCGTGCCGGCGGTCGAGATCTGTTCCGACAGATTGCCCGCCGGGAAAATTTTCTCGGCCAGGGAAACGCGGTAATTTTCCATAAAGGCGACCTTTATCCTGTCGGATATGCTTCTATCCCTGTTTATTATGTCGGCTACGCTATTTAAGAATTTTATTATCAGTTTTGCTAAATAGTAACCAGGTGCGGCTTTTCCGCCTATGATAAACGTGCGCGGAACGGAATCAACTTTAGGATTCTTTTTCAACTTAAGATACTCGGAGATAATAAAAAGCCCGAATAAAAGCTGCCGTTTATATTCGTGAATTCTTTTTATGTGGACGTCAAACATGGACTCCGGGTTGACTATAATACCTGTGTTTTTCCGTATATACTCCGCTAAAAAAACTTTATTTGCCTTTTTCACCTCTATCCATTTAGCGCAAAAAGATTTGTCTTTCGTGAGCGGCGTGAGCTTGTCAAGCTCATAGAGGTCGGTTACCCATTTCTCACCTATGGTCTCCGTAATCAAGGCCGAAAGGCCCAGGTTAGCCTTTTTAAGCCACCTTCTGGGAGTAATACCGTTGGTTTTGTTGTTAAATCTCTCGGGGAACAAATTATAAAAATCCTTAAAGACCTGCGTCTTTACAATGTCCGTATGAAGTTCTGAAACGCCATTTATGGAATGGGACCCGACTATAGCCAGATATGCCATCCGGATTTTTTTAGGCTCGCCCTCCTCTATAAGCGACACCCTTCTCAGCAGGTCTATATCACCGGGGTAGCTTATGGCCACATCTCTCAAAAAGCGCATATTAATCTCATATATAAGCTGCAAGTGTCTCGGTAAGAGGGTTTCCAACGCAGTAACGGGCCACTGCTCGAGCGCTTCCGGCATAACGGTATGATTGGTGTAGGCAAATGTCTCGGTGACTATCCTCCAGGCATCGTCCCATTCCAGGTGCTCATCGTCGATCAAAATACGCATAAGCTCCACTATGGCAAGCGACGGATGCGTATCGTTAAGCTGTATAGCTACCTTTTCCGAGAACATTGAAAGGTTTGTATTGTCCTCCTTAAACCTGCGCATGATGTCGGCTATCGAGGCTGCCGTAAAGAAATACTCCTGCTTCAGCCTCAATTCCTTCCCCTGGCTTATGTTGTCGTTTGGGTATAGAACTTTTGAAATGTTCTCTGAAAATACTTTCTGGTAAACCGCGCCTTCGTAATCGCCGCTGTTAAAATACTTAAGGTCGAATTCCTCGGTGCTACGGGCTGACCACAGCCTTAACGTATTGACTATATTGTTCTTATATCCTGCTACCGGGATATCGTACGGCATCGCCAAGACATCATCGGTATCCACCCATTTCGTCCTAAGCCTTCCCCTGGAATCCGTAAATGTTTCGACCCTTCCTCCAAATTTTACTTTGGTATTATACTCCGCCCTTTGAAACTCCCACGGATTACCTTTTGCGAGCCACTCCTCCGGAGACTCAACCTGATAGCCGTTTACTATTCTCTGGTTGAAAATTCCGTATTCATATCTTATGCCGTAACCGTGCGCCGGGATGCTTAACATGGCCATGGAATCCAGAAAACATGCCGCCAGTCTGCCAAGACCCCCGTTACCCAATCCCGCGTCCGTCTCGCATTCGCGCAGGACTTCCACGTCGCGGCCCAATCTATCCATAGCCTCTTTTACCTTATCCCATAAATCCAGATTCAGCATATTATTACCCAGCAACCGGCCTATTAAAAACTCCATTGACAGGTAATAAACCCTCTTGGCGTTACGCTTGTGATATCTCTGCTGGGTATCTATCCAGCGTTCGATAAGCCTGTCCCTTATGGCTATCGCAAGCGCCATGAAGTCATCATTCAGGGTCGCGGTATATTTATCCTTGCCGAGAGAATATTGCAGTTTGGATAGAAAAGAACGCTCAACGCCCCTTGTTGTCATGTCCTTATAGACATTTACCCAGGCGACATCCTTCTGTTTTTTTACCATATTACATTTTCTCCGAAATAGCGAACGTTTCTAAGCGGTATTATTAGCTAAAATTGTATCACAGAAAACTGTTACATGTAAAGCTCTATCGCCGAAAAACGCACCGGGGTCCTGTGACATCGGAATCCGTATCTCCCAT
>JAFGLX010000160.1 GCA_016927795.1 Candidatus Omnitrophota bacterium | reverse complement strand
TGTCAATTTTTGTTTTTGCGGGCAATCCTGTTGTAAGCAGCTGTAAAATGGCGTTTAAATCCCCTGCCGACGCGCTACCTCTCTTTTCGCTGACCCTTGATTCCAGCATCGCTTGAGCGCGTTCTCTTCTTTCCCCCGCGGGAAGAAAGAGCATCCTGTGTTGTATTTTCCTGTAAATTTCTGTCCTGAAGAAATTAAATAACGCCTCGTGACCGGCGCCACCATCTATAAGCCTATGCAGCATTTCTTCAAAAACGAAAAATACATCTTCTCTTATCTCTTCGGTATCGCTATTTCTAAAAACCATCGGGTATCCTATACCCATGGCAAATAAGAGTTCGCCTAAGTTGTGGGTACCCCTTAAAAGGTCTGCCAGATCGCTATAGGTCCTGCATGTAATAACCCTATCCTGGAATTCCCGCAAAAATGTTCTTCTGGCAATTTCATCCGCCGCGGCCCTGCCAAAATACGTCAGTTTATTCCCATAGGCGTTCCAGTATAGGGTTTTCACCAGTTTCTCCATCGCCCTTATTCTTTCTTCCGTAGGCGGGTGGGTATTCATCGATAGGATTCGCCAGATGAGGCCGCGTGGACGCTCTTTTTTCAGAAATTCCTTGAGAAGCCACGAAGCCTCTCTAACGCTGTATCCTGCCTTATCCATCAGGCTTAACGCTTTTATATCTGCGTCGTATTCACCGGCGGTGGATTCCTGCGGCCTATTATCGGTAAAGTCTACCTCTTTCCCCGCCAGGCAATCGTCCAGCCATTGAGTAATGTGGTTAAACTCGTGAGCCAAGAGATAAGCGAGGGCGGCTTTTGAGCCGCCCCTTTCAATAAGCAATTTAACAAGCCCTAGTGATATAAAAATCTTGTTGGAATAGAGGATTGCAAACGCATTCAGCTCGTTGGTATCTGTAAGATAAATATCGAACGACTTGGGGTCATATCCCTGCGCTCTAAGCAAAGCATCTGTGACCTCCCGAACTTCAGAATAAACCTCTCTGAAGTTAGGGTGATTCTCATCGATAAGAACCTGCTGGGCATGCATATTTCTAAGGCCTGCGTTAAGCTCTTTGTTGTGCTTGATAATTTTATCAAATTGTCTTTCGAGAAGTTCCGCTTTTTCCGGATTTTCCCGTTTCCATGCTTCAACATCCTCTACATCCTGTGTTTTTTTCAGATGATCCGCCATAATTTTCCATAGAAGCTCGTCTGTTACCTCTGTTACGCCCGGCATATAATCTAAGGTAAATTCTTTCTCAAAGAATAACTTCTGGCTGAGATTAATAAGGAAATGTGAAATAAAATTAATGGCAAAAAAGCTTATCGGAGAGAGCCCGGGCAATGCGATAGCAAGAACTATGGAAACAGCTGTAATTAATGTAGGGGCGGCGGTTGTGGCGAAGAGTACCAGAATCTCCGGGGGAGACTTCCCTCCATGGGTGTATTTATAGTTTTTGATAAATTCAGTCCTGTATTTCGGGTAGTGAAGCAACACGAATATAAAATTGAATATCGTAAATCCAAATACCCCGCCTAAAAAGTAAGACAGCGCCCTTCCGGTTTCTTCTATTACAGGAGAAACAAATAATCTGGCGCGTACACCGTTGCCAAAGAGAGAACCGGGTGTAATAACGCTCTGCGCCAGGCCGGGGATGAGCGAACCCAGGGGCTGCGATACGCCTTTTTCTATTTCTGTTCCGGATCTTGTAACCGGCATTGCCGCCTGTGCAGAACCCGCCTCCCGCGTCAAGGGTTCTCCGGAATATTGCCTCTCAAGCGCCTCTTTTAAGAATGAAAGAAATACCTTAAGGTTCCGTTTATCATTGCGGCTGAAAGTCAACATTATGGGTGTGTTGCGATAATCAAGGCGAACACTTCGCACGGCTTCCATTATGTTGGCGCAACCTTCGCCGGTCACATTCTCGGTATTCAAGTTCTGCATAGCCTCCATAGCTGATTCGATGTTCATAGGTTTTACAATAACATTTCCGTCCGGCAGCTTATAACCCTTTATTATAAGGTCCGCCACTTTTTCCGCATGCGCGGCAATCTGCCGCCTGGCTTCCGAAAGATAGTTATCTATTTTGGTTTTCATCATCTCGATTTTTTCGGAAGGCACTCCATAGACGCGAATAATACTATCCCAATCATCTCGTGGCGCGCCGGGCTCAATGGAGAGGCTGATCATTTTGGCAAGCACATCGTCCGCGCGTGTCCGGTAAAATTCTTTCAGGATAAGAGTGTCTTGCTTGATTTCTTCGATACGGCGCCCAACCGTCTTTAATACCTCTTCTGACTCTGCCAGTTCGATTTTTTCAACTGCAGTTAATTCACCTTTGGCCCTATAACGCTCAATGCGTCTTGTGTGTCGTTCTTCCAATTCTTCATATCTCTTTGTGTAACCGGTTTCGATTTTTTCGATGACCTTTAATATATAATCGTAGAACTCAAGACCGTTTAAATCGGCCGTCCTGTACCGGGCCTCGTCAGGATGAATATATTCATACATCATCCATGGTAAATGGTCTGACGAAGGCGCGTCAGACCAAACTTCATCTAAAAGTCCGGCCGTACCGCGATTGACTACTTTTTCTTTCACTTCGCTGTTATATTTGTCGTAGAGGCTGGCATCATTCCATTTTTGGTCATCCCCGTCAAGATATAGATTCCTGCTTTCGAGATACGTCTGCGCTTTATCCCACGCTTTTCCGTTATCATCCGTTTCAAAAACCACGTATTCTCCTCCCGCCGGAATAGAGACGCGCCTTCGGAACATGAAATCAACCTGATTGCCTCCTATAATATTGCCGTCGTTGGCGTTAAAGAACTTTTCATCTGCAAGCCATATAACCGCGTATTTGCAATTTCTCCAGGAATCAGTACCGGAATTGACGTCCGCTACCGGATGATTGAAAGTAATATTAACACGAAGGGCCGGAAAAATAGCGTCGGGAGAATTGCCTATAGAATCTATGGCTATACC
>JAFGLX010000159.1 GCA_016927795.1 Candidatus Omnitrophota bacterium | reverse complement strand
CTTCTCTATTTCGGTCAAGTGGTTTTAAGAAAAGGTCTTCTCCGAACGTAATTTCCTCCGGAGGAGCCGTTATATCGAGGCTTCCGAGAACGCGCTGCCCTATATTATTTTTTTCAAAAACCCTCATGTCTTCGGCATAAGCTGAATTATTGTTTATCTCATTAAAAACGCGACCTAAATTTTCTCTATCCATATCAAGAAGCGTCTCGAGTCTCTGAACAGATATAAAGTGTTCTTCAAAATTATTCTTTTTATCGCAGCCGCCAGACTCACAAATTCCAAGCTTTCCTCTTCCTGTTATGCAACGTATAAGACGGACAAGCTCTTCTGCTCCGCCTATTCTAAAATAGATTCTTGCAAGCACCGCCCGGGCAAACGCTTTGTTTACGGAAGTACCTAAATGTAATCCCAAGGCTGCGGCAGGGTACGTAGCGAAAGAATCGTCAACGTCATCGCCTTCAGTACTTTCATCCTGCGGTTTTTTAGGTTTACAGAATCCAAGTTCCACGCCTATTCTGCGCAATTCATCTTTGTCCCCGATAAATTGCTTGCAGCTTGCGGGAACCCTGGCCGGATAAGACGCCTTTTCACGCGCGCTCCTTTCATTATTGCTCATCCATTCCGCAAGCTCCTCATAATTTTTTATCTTCCTTCCTTCAATCACTTCGAACAATCTCTTGCATATAAGCGTCCACTTAATACACCTTGTAATAATATACCCTCCGGAAACCGTCCTGAATTTCCTGTCAAGTTCGCCGCATAATAGGCTTTCTCCTTTTAAACCAAATTGGCTGGCGTTATATTTTATAAGATTAAATTCGTCTTCATTCTGTCTCTCCGGTTCCAGGCCCCCGCTTTTAAAATAGCGTATAAGTCTATCGCCGGTGCAATCTGACGATATCACCTTATCCGCGAGGCCCCTTTCGAACGCCTCTCTTGTATGCTCATCACAACCTCTTATTAACAAGTGAACCGATATTCCGGAAGCCGCGTCGTGTACGCCTTTTTCGGCGTAATGTTTTATGCGTTCCACATAATACCGGATCAGTTCCTCGTCTAAAACATTTTTGGCAACATATATCCCTGAATCACAGGCAAAAACAAAAAGATACCCGTTGGAAGTGATAATTTTTATGCCGGGTTCTTCCTGCTTATTCAATATTCTTGTCGATGCTACACGGCCGTTCGATATGTATAACTTCGTCCCGTTTGTACCACAGAGGGTAAGTTGGCCCTCATTTTCCATGGCCTCTATGCCGCATGTAGCCGGTTTAAGGCGGGTTATGTCCCTGTAAACCTCCCCTAAAAGACTGGCCTTCTTCGCGCTCATTTCTTCCGGCGCTATTTGCCTGTTTCGCCCGCCTGAAGCTTTTTTGGCAGGAGCGTCTATGGACAACTTCTTATGTCTTCCGTCTATGGACGGGTCGAGCGTAACGGAAGCTGGTAAGGCAGCCGGCTTTTCTTTGACTGCTAAACGTTCTTTTAGTTTTATTCTGAGTTCGCCGATGGTCGCGATTAACCCTGAACTGATTTCCTCAACTGCGCTTCTGTCGTCCCTATATAACCTTGCCACCGCTTCTTTTAACACAAATCTTTCCACTTCCGCGCCCGCCAAATCAAGGGCTTGCCACTGTCGGGCTTCTTGCATAAGGTCCGGCTGAAGAAATTCCCCATCTTTTACGTCACGAAGAAGATTTTCATAGTATAGTATTCTCGCAAGTACCTGTGATATCATTTCATAGATACGCCGGTATGTGCCGGATTCATCCAGGTTTTCTTCCCTTACAAGGACCCTCAACTCGTTCAGATAATGCATCTGGTAGAGTATTCTTTTCTCAACCCATTGCGATGTATGTTTTTCGAGGGTGCCCCTTGATATGATAAGCTCACTATCTTCGGAGAGTTCTATACTATCTTCTTTCCATGATGGTAGCAATATCCTAAGGTTTAAATCGTTTTCCGATATGTATGTTTTGGCGTTATTGGACAATTTTGAACAGGCCAAATCTTTTAATTCCCGCGATATTTTTCTATTTTTCACGTCCTGTCGCATCATATAATCGAATTCATCCCTGGCAGCGCAAAGATGGAAATGTTTTTTAAGCTTATAAGCTGTTGTGTCTTCTATCCTGGGACGCTCGGCATTGGCCGGCAACGTGCCTTCTTCTTTTTTAAATTCGTATTCGGCCAGCATGCGTGAATATTCCTGGCTTGCCCAGTTCACGATTCTACCGCCGAGTTTACCGTCATTTATATCATCCTCCGACGCTATCTCATCGATTGGAATACCATAGCGACGCGGGTTGCGCGCGAAATGAATCCAGTGCCATAACTCGGTCCTCTCATGCACGGCCTTGCGCTCACTGCGCGCGTATATCGTGAGGCTGTCACGGCCGGCGTGATCTAAATCGAGTTTTTCATTAATTATGGTAACGATTTTATAAGCTTCTTCCGCGGGGCCGATGCCTAGCGTGTGCTCCATCCCGATATGCACTTCTCCCAGCGTCTCAGTCCCTATTATAAACTCGTTGGGTTTGCCCGCCTTCCTTAAAGAACTTGTATCGGTAAAGCGAGGATCCTCCAGGATTTTTAAAAGAACTCTAACCGCGCTGTAAATATCAAAACGCAGTGTACCGGTGCCGCGTACCTTGTATCGCCTGATCGTTATATCATATTTTTTACACTCTCTCTCAAGCGCCGCTACGATTTCTCCTACCTGCCGTCTTAATATGCTCTGTCTTTTTTCATGTTCCTCTCGTGTCATTGAGACTCCGAGGTTATTACCTGAAATCATAGGGTCTATACCTCTGTCGTCAAACGGGAAAGCCAGTTGCTTAAAAGGCTCTTCGGATGACATCTCACCTGGCAGGGTTACCTCACCTATCGCTTTCTTTAATGTCGCGATATTGGACTCTACCGTAGCTTTGTCATTGAACACGCCGGAACCGGATACAAGAATTTTTATCCCTGCGCTTGCGGCTTCTTTCGCTTCTTTCTGTTTTATCCCGCCGTCCATCTCTATAATTCCATTAAAGCCGGCTTCACGTAGCTTTTTTACTTTATACAAAACCTCCGGCATAAAGTTCTGGTTGCCCTTGCCGGGATAAACAGACATAAGAAGAACCATGTACGCGTGTGGTAAAGCATTTTTAACCTTCTCTACCACGGTATCGGGATTGAGAGCTACACCGGCTTTCTTACCCCTGTTTCGTATATACTTAAGTACTTCGATTAAGGCCCGTTCTCCTTTTTCTCCTTCCTCAAATGATTCGCGATGAATGGTTATGATGTCGCTTGCGTCAATATATAAATCTATGAAATCATAAGGGTTCTTTACCATAAGATGGGTATCAAGTGGAATATCTAAAGAGGCCGCGAGTTTCCTCGCGCGCTCCGGAGTAAATACATCCCTCCAGTTAGAGGCCTCTACAAACCGTCCGTCCATTACGTCATAGTGCATCATACCTGCCCCGAACGCCTCCGCTTCCTTTGCCTTAGGCGCAAAATTTTCGGGATTTTTACTTAAAGGAAGTAGCGAGGGGTTAATCGTAAAACCTTCCGGAACAGGCTTGCCGGAATATTCCGCGGTAGCCGTAGAAGGACACTTCCCTTTTTCGCGCAGTTTTTCAACCAACCTGTTAAACGCCGAGACCATTCGCCCGCTTGTGGTACGGCCCAAAGGCAGCGCTTCTTCGCCGCGCCTTATCGCCTCGTTCTGCTTTTTCGTATCAAGCGCGACGCTACTTGTCGCCATACGGACCTCGGTAAGGCGATATTTATAAAGCTCATCGTACGGCACGGAAATAATCTTACCCAGATATTTACGGTCAAACTGGCCGTATGAGGCGTCGATAAATAAAGCGGGCTTTTCTCCGCCAAGATATACCGCGATCCAGACGTGGTACGAATTCTGCCATTCCCCGTAATATCCGGGTACAATCTCGATACGCTCCGGCTCATTCCCGCCTATGGGAAGCCCGAAACGCCAGGCAAGTAGTTTTGCCAGAAGCCCGTTATCGATCTTACATCTGTCTCCCTTATTCACAACATAGTGAACTCTTCTGTCGTCCTCCGAACGGAATCTCGATACAAGCGTCGCTTCCCATAAGGCGGTAAAGAAATCTTTCTCAATGTCTTTCGCAAATTCAACTACCTCTCCGTCGGATATGTATTCGCGCCCTTTTCTTATCTCGGATGTCAGGTCTCTGTCTCTCTCGCTGAATATCTCAAGCTGCAATAAGCGTAAGACATAATGAAAATCATTCTTCCATCCGCGTGGCCAACTCTCTTTTTTTGCCGCTTCTAAAGTCTTTGAGAAAATTCGTATATCCTCTATCCTGTAGACGTTATGCCCCTCTCTATCATGTTTAAATATTTTGACAAAGGTTTTTCCGTCCTCTTCCGCGATAACGGGATACAATAGTCTATCTTTTTCCGGGGCATGGCACCGCGTATTAATCAGGAAGTGGCATATTTCATGGAAAAGGAAAAGAGGATTATTGGCAAGGTCTTTCCGCACAGCAATAAGGTTATTTTTAACATCATCAAAACCGGATAGGTCTTTTACGCTTTTTGAGGGTTCAAAAACATAGAGGGCTGGGGGTGAATTTTCAAGAAGCCCGAGTATCGCAAGAATCGCCTTTTTATGGCTATCGTCTTTAAATTCCAATTTCCTAAAGGCCATTTTCACAATCTCTACGGGGTTAGCATCTTCTCTCGTAAGCTCGATTTTATCCAAATACTCTTTCGTCCTGGCGTCTATTACCTCTACTTCCCCTTTTGACTTGTCGGCGTTTAACACAAGGGTGTTCTTTTTCACTTTTACAGCCTTACCGCTCTGGCCTGTGCCATCACCCTTTTCCCGTACCGCAGCTATCTTCAACGCTTCATCTATTTTTTTCTTTACGCTTTTTATCGACTCTATGTGGGCCGTTATATCCGGAGCATTAAAAACCGAGTTTTCCGCGCTTTCGTATAATTTGTTTAACACCTCACCCACATCTTCGTCCAGAAGCCCCGCATAATGTACGGACATTTCTTGGTTTTCCGTATTTCCGATGTATTCGTAAAAATGCCTTAACATGCCCTCGAGAAGCAGCAGTGAAAACCTGCGTTGCAAATTAAGATTTCTTTCTGAACCTTCACAGAGTTTTGAAATCGGGTCTCGTAATAAATTTGTTAAAGCTGAAATTGTGTCAGGTGGGATATACATGCTGTTAATAACTACAGGCATTTTATCCCAAGTGCTGTATACGCGATATTCCGGGAAATTTCTTGTTAGCTCCGCGATAGAAAGCGATTCCTCATTTTCACCTATAAGATTAAGCTTTTTTGCTTTTATAAGTTCGTTCAACGTTTTTTGTGAAAAACTTGGTTCCACGCCGGGGACAAGCATGCCGGTATCAAGATTAAAAATGGAAGTATGGGGGTATTTTAGTTCCAGGGTGCCCATTGTCGCTATAGTTTTTACCAAATCTTTGATGCCTGTTTCGGGATTTGTAAGAATTAAAAAATGCATATTCCAAATGCCAAGCTTATTACAGCATTCGGCTACCTTTTCGACCTCGCCCAATGTATAAGGCCCTTTGTTATGCCGCACTATTTCCTCGTCAACAAGTGCGTCCGAACCTATGTATATTACGGGTCGCTTATTGTAGAATAATCCACGGTATGAACTTATTATTTTTAACAAACGCTTGTTGGCGGAACGTTCGCCGACGCGTCCCTTTTTTGAAAGCAGGGATGTGACAGTTGTTTCAAACACGCCTATTTTTAGATTTAGCCCTTGTCTCTGGGCTTTTTTCCATAGCCGCAATAATCCCAAGGCGTAAGCGGGCCTGAACAAGAAATCGGGATTGAGAATATTTACCATGTTGGCAATTTCGGGTACGCTCTCTCCTTTTGCCCTGCGGGCCTCTATGTAATTCTGCCATTTCCACAAAATCTGTATAACGTTTTCGGCGGTTATGGCCCTGAATTTCTTGCCTCCCGCGATTACACAAAAAGCGCAATTGTGGCGGCACCCTTGTGCGGTTATCAAAGTTAGCGGTAATTTGACGGGTAAACCATCAAAAACTGAAAAATCATAATCTATATCGTTCATTTCCGCTTCGGTCACTCTGTTAATACCCGCCAGATTATTGAAAATATACGTATTTCCTCTGCGTACGGCTATACCCTCGCCTGTCTCAATAGCGGATAAATTTTCTTCGGACAATGCGCCTTCCGCGTTGAGCGCGTCTATTATATTTCGAATATGCGAAGAACCGGCTTCTATTTCTCCCCGATAGAAAATATCCGCTTCACCAAGAATCCCAAATGCCGATTCGGGCGCAACGGTAACGCCTGGCCCACCTACCGCAATAATCAGCTTTGGGTTAGTGCCCCTTAACATCTGTATCACGTGCCTGGCCATAAGCATATCATTTTCAAATACAGTAAGGCATACGAGATCCGTGTCCCTGATTTTCTGCCTGAAATTTCTTATTTCATCAGGGGTCGGTTTTTGGGTAAAATCAAAGCCGCTAACATTCGTCTTATAGCCGTTCTTCTTAAAAAACGTCCCAAGCGATAAGGCTGCCCCCGACAAAGATTTCTTTTCGGTTTTGAT
>JAFGLX010000158.1 GCA_016927795.1 Candidatus Omnitrophota bacterium | reverse complement strand
CAGCCTTCCAATACGGCCTTATTATCTATAATAGCGTCGTTATTGAGAAGCAGTACATATTCGCCGGAGGCTTTTTTTATGCCCTGGTTATTCGCTTTGGCGAAACCCAAGTTTTCGAGGTTCTCCAAAAGGCTTACTTGCGGAAATTCTCTCCTAACCATGGAAACGGAGCCGTCTTGCGACGCGTTATCAACTACTATTATTTCTATGCCGAAACCCTTAACATTCGCTGCCAAGGAAGCCAGGCATTCTCTAAGCAGCTTCTCGGCGTTCCAGTTTACTATAACTATTGAAAGTTTAATTCCTTGCATATCTTGCCGTTTCTTTAAAAACCGAGAACATTTTTTTTGCGGTATTTTCCCAGCTGAAATCGCCTGCCCGTTTTACGCCTTTCTGTTTAAGATCTTCCCTTAGCCCGGTTGAAAAAGCTATTTTTCTTATAGCCCCGGAAATCGCATTTATGTCTTTGGGATCGGCGAAAATAGCGGCATCACCTGCAACCTCCGGCAGGGATGAAACGTTAGATGTAATTACAGGAGCCCCGCAGGCCATGGCCTCCAATACGGGCAGGCCGAACCCCTCATAAAACGGTATATACGTCAGCGCAATACAATGTCTATACAATGCCCTTAGCTTTTCTGCATTAAGATATCCGGTAAAAACCGCGATCGAGCTCAGGTCACTCTGTTTCTTAATCATATCTTTTATGCCGCCTGTAAGCCATCCTTCGGGTCCGGCAACTACAAGCTTTATATCGGGTAGAAACGAACGCGCCGTAATCATAGCCGAAAGCAGCCCTTCTATATTCTTGCGCGGTTGTATGGAGCCAACAAAAAGGAGAAAAGGTTTTTTCGCACCAATATCCTTTAGAAGCTTCGCGTCTTCGTCGGTTTCGGCGGGATAAAAGAAATCATGGTTTACGCCGTTTTGTATTGTCGCGATTTTATCTTCCGCAAAGCCGTACTTTTTGACAATTTCATTTTTTGAAAACTCCGAAACCGTGACAATCTTTGAGGAGCGTCTGGCGAAATACGGAACAGCAACTTTTAACTTCATCCTCTCGCCCAAAGTGAAATACTCACCGTATATCTCATAGCTTATGTCGTGCACGGTAACCACAAACGGGCAATTCATAAAAACGGGCCCGTAATACTGCGCGTGCAGCACATCGGGGGAATCTACCTTCAACAGGCGTGGCAACTCACAGAGATACCGGCCCCAGGCCGAATGTGCCCTCAAAACGCGGAACCTCACATTCTTTCCGTATCTCTGGTCGAAGACGTATCTGCCTTCCGGCGAAAGATAAATAAACCATTCTTCTCCAGGATATAAATCAAGGAGGCTCTTCACCAGGTTGAACGTATATACGCCGTTACCGGCCAGGTTCTTTCCTATGCAATGTGCGTCTATGGCTATCTTCATCTTTTGTTCCTTACAAAAGCTCTCAGGCTTACCATAAGCCCTCCTATAAAGGAAAGAGGCAATAATACAGGGTCGCCTATGCTTCCCGGCTCGAACATGCCGTGGAAACAAATGGCGACAAGACCGCCAATCAATCCTATGGAAAAACATAAGACATATCTCTCCCCGGAGGAGAGGCTTGCAAGTCCCCATCTCAAAAAAGTCAGGCATATCCATATAAAAAGAACCGCTGCCGGTATTCCGAGCTCCGCTGCAATTTTAAGATAGATATTGTGAACGGGAGGCGGCAGCTCGTCACTATAGGGCTCTGACGGAACCGCAAGGCGGTAATTCCCCAGCCCTACTCCCGTAACGGGTTTTTCTTTAATAATCTCGAACGCGGTCTTTGCCAGTTTTATTCTGCTCTCTGCGGCTTCATAATCGTCCCTGCTTAAACGGTCGTGTATATACGGTGAAAACGGTATTACGAGTAATAGCAGCACAAGCGCTATCCCGGGAATAAATCGTATAAATCTGGAGAGTCTGGAACTTATGCGGCCTCTTAAGAAAAACCCTAATATCAAAAAAGAGGAAAGCGCGAATGTCAGCCAGCCTCCGCGGGAAAACGTTAAAACAAGAGCTATAATGCCTGCGCCGAAAGATAGAAAACACAATAACCTAGTAGCGGAGCGCTCAATGCCACTTGCGTATAAAATCAAAAGCGGTAACCATGCGTTAAGAAAAAGCGCAAGAGCGTTGCTGTGTCCCAAAAAACCCACGGCACGGGTGATAGCGATCCCCTTATAGTAGAGTTTCAGGGCCTCGTTTTCCCATCCCATGAATTGAAAGTTAAATGAATTCGGGAATAAGTATTGGCATATTCCGACACCTGCCGAAAATAAAACTGTAAAGGCCACGCAATTTACAATGAAACGGATGTCCTCTTCTGTTCTTAGAAAATTGGCTGCGTAAAAATAGATAAGAAAAAATTCAAGTGAAAACACAAAATAATACCATACGTAAGATGGATTTAATGAAACCAAAAAAGACAGGCCCGACCATATACAAAGAGCTCCCAAGGGAATAGTTACCGAAGGAAAGAGCCTGGGCCTTGCGGTCTTGTTGAGAAGATTAAAAAACCATATTACATAAAGCGCTACAACAGCAAGCCCTGTCAGCGAAATAGGAATGCCGATATTCATGTCGCTATACCATGGGTTAAAGTCCATGTGTACGGAAAAACTGAATATAAGAAGTGCTGCAAAGGCTTTTCGGATAGACCTTATTTTAGCGGCGAACATAGGAAAAAATAGCGACAACGCAAAAATAGCCGTCCACTTGGAGGCAATGCCGCTTAAATAGAGAAGAACCAAAGCAAAGCATACGCTCGCAAGTACCGCAAATACAAGGGATGCGGTTTTATCATTCGACGTAAAATTATCTGTTAAATTTTTGACACGCCCTGTTAAATAATTTCTCATACGCGTTCAGCAATACTCCCTTCGAATATTTCCACGCCAGCTCTTTTTCCACCCTTCTCCTGCCGAACTCCCCCATCTTTTTTCTTTTTTCAGGGCTTTCAATAAGTTCGACGATTTTCCTGGCCATATCTACTTCATCGTTTTTCCTGGCGTACAACGACGCTTCCTGGGCGGAAAATCTCCCCTCTTTCAGATCAAACTGAACTATAGGCTTTTCAAGCGCCATATACTCCATAATCTTGTTCATGGTGGATTTATCGTTCATCTCGTTTGCCACGTCCGTGTTTACGCATACATCGGAAGTGGATAAATACTCTATTAGTTCCCTGTCCGGTATTCTCCCGGTAAATTTAACGGTATTAGCCAGCCCCAGTTCCTTCGAATACTTTTTAAGATTCTCAACCTCGGGGCCGGAACCTATGATCGCGAACATTATGTCATTACGTTTCATATCATTACGGATATAGCTGGCTGCCCGCAACAGGTAATCCACGCCTTCCTGTTTCGCGATAACTCCTACGTAACCCACCATATAATCCTTACCTTCTTTAAGGCGTTTAACGGGCAGGACCGAATTCATCTTACTAATATCCGGACCGCTTCTTACCACAAATACCTTATCTGGGCGCATTCCGCCCCTTTTTATGGCTATCTCCTTGTATGACTCGTTGGTCGCTATTGAAATATCGGCTGTCATAAAAGTAGACTTTTCCAAAAAACGTATTAATTTATATAGAATGTTTTTCTCTCCGAATTTTACGGCAAAAAGTTCCGGGCTTATGTCATGGTAATCAAATACAAATTTTTTACCGAAACACTTGAATATAAGCCCTACGATAAATATGGTATCGGGCGGATTGCAAGCGTGTATTGCGTCAAAGCCTCTGGTCAGAAAAATCTTGAAGGCGAGTATAAGTTCCCAGAAAAGAGCCGCGGAATATTCGGCTAGGTAGCCAAAGACATTATTGCCCTCTACGGGTAGGGGATGACGATATATGTGTATACCGTTTATATTCTCGTAGCCCTTATTGTAGAGTTTGCTTTTTGGACAGATAACCGATATCTCATATCCGGCCGCTCTAAGGGTGTTCGCCTCATTCCAGACACGTTTATCGAACGGAACCGAGAGATTCTCGACTATTATAAGTATTTTCTTTTTTTTACCAGGCAATGCCGTCATAGTTCCCCCCCGTTTTGGCATTTTTGTCAATTCGAACAAGGTCTATAACAATCTGACCTCTGGTTACTTTCTTAAGAATGTCCTTAAATTCGCTGTGGTTATTGCCTATTACGATAACCTCGCTGTCACACAACGCCTCAGATAGGCTCGCGCACATTATTCTTGCTATGTGAGGTATGTGCTTTTCGATATAAATCTTATTGGCACCGACAAGGCGCGCTATGTTCACGCTACGGTCGTACAGTTTAATTTTATACCCTTTGCGCAAGAGTTCCTCTACAACATCTATAATCGGGCTTTCTCGTAAATCGTCCGTTCCAGCCTTGAAGCTGAACCCCAAAATCCCTATTTTCTTTTTTCCGGTTTCTTTTATTCGCGAAACCAACCTTTTTATCTGCGCCTGGTTACTTTTGATAAGAGAACCCAGAAGAGGCGCTTTAATACCGCTTGTTTTCGCCTCATATGAAATCGCCCGTATGTCCTTAGGAAGGCAGGAGCCGCCGAATGCAAAACCCGGTTTCAGATAGGCGGGGGATATGTTTAATTTTGTGTCTTTGCAGAAGATGTTCATCACTTCATGACTGTCTATCCCGAATCGTTTACAAAGCGCCCCTATTTCATTGGCGAATGTGATTTTAACTGCATGAAAATTATTATCCACGTATTTAACCATTTCGGCTATTTCTATCGGAGTCACGAAAGTTACACCCGGTAAATTTTTATATATTTTTCGCAAAAGAGAAGCCGACTCCTCATCCTGTGCACCTATAACCGTTTTCGGCGGATTGTAAAAATCGTAAACCGAACTCCCCTCCCTCATAAATTCCGGATTGTAGCATATCTTAAAACCCTTACCGCATCTTTTCCTTGAAAATTTTTCCAAAAGCGGCACTATTAATTTTGCGGTTGTCCCCGGCAGCAAGGTACTGCGCACCACGATTGTGTGAAGTCCTTTTTTATTTTTTAAGGCCTCCCCTATCTTGATTGATACTTTACGTATATAAGCCAGGTCGAGTTTGCCATTTTTCTTATTCGGAGTACCTACCGCTATAAACGATACCTCGGAATTATCTATCGCTTCTTTCGTGTCCTTGGTGGCTCTCAGCCTGCCTTGCGAGACCGCCTCTTTAATGATCTCCCCTATTTCGGATTCTATAATCGGAGATTTCCCGCTGTTTATAATATCCACTTTTACCCTGGAGATATCCACTCCCGTAACGTCATGGCCTTCTCTGGCCAGGCACCCCGAGATAACTGTCCCTACGTAACCAAGCCCAAATATTGAAATTTTCATAGTATCTCCTAGTTTAACGGTTTTTTGTTGAGATCGTCGTTATAAATTCGGCATTCCCGTGCTGCCGGTAGCTATTGACAAGTGTATTTGTTCTATGTTTTGTGTCAAGTTTTTTTGACTCCCACCCCAACATGGGATTTTCGCTTCCGCAAACCAGCCTTGAATTAAAACGTCTGTCTGTCTCTAAATATATCGTGCGGCCGTTATTTTTGACCTCCCACGTATTCTTGTCTATATCTTTAACGCTGCAGCCTGTGGAAAAATGGAAAAATTGTTCTATAAGATGGGTGCGTCTCGCTTTTATTTTATCCTTTATAAGAAAAATCCCGGTTTCTTTGTCAAAACAGATCTCCCTTGAGTGTGCGGTGGGGTCCTCAAGGCGCATATAGCCGTTATGACTGGCTTCGACGCAGTCATGCATTTTGTCGGATTCCCATCTTTCGAGTCTGGCTTCAGCTTTTTTAACCCACATGAATTCCCCACCCTGAACGGATTGGTCCTCTTTGTCTATCCGTACCGTATTGTGCGCGGAGGTGCCTCTGAAGTAACCCCGCCAAGCCCGGTGCGTATGGTAGGCGTAAGTTCCTGAATCTATGAGAAATTCTTCTCCGCCTACGCTCAGAGTAAAACTTAACGCGTCACTATGGCCGTGAGCGGCTATGCTTAGATACCCAAGCGCTCCACAGTCAAATACGGCTTTAATCTCGTCTTTTTCCCCGTCATTTAAGCCCAGAACATAATAGCCGCTTTCCTTAAACGTTTTTTTACAAAAGCCCGTGCGTGCGTTTTTCACCATGGCATCGAATTTCTCCCGGCCTTCGCTCCCCAGAAGCCATAAAGACTTCTCATCAAACTTTCCGGCTTTTGCGGCAAAATCTTCACGTTTTAATAAAACAGCGCCCGTCGCCAGTAAAGATTGATATGGATTGAAGGATTTGCTATAGGACAATATAACTGCCATCCCGTCATCGGAATCGCCTATTTGAGGCACATTTCCGCTTCTGTCCATAATCGAGGCGATAAATTCCATCATAGCCTCTAGGCGATCCCAATATGATGCCGGAAAATCTATACTTTTCTGCCTGCCCAGAATACCTGCAAGCATAAAGAAATCAAGCACGAACTGGTGATAGCTAACGGCCTGTTCCTTGTTGACGCCGTCTGCATAGGTTTGACGGTCTGCTTCACCCATTAGTATATTAAAACATTTTTTCATCCACCTTTTTGAATCACCGTCAAAAGGCCATGTTGCTCCTGCGATAAAAAGTCCCGCCGCCTCCCCTATCAGATGATTGTTGGCCGAGGAATATCTGGAAAAATGGCGGCTTATAAAAACGCAGTGCTTATAAATACTCTTTAGCCACAGAGTCTTGAATTCATCTTCCCCGGCGCCCAAAAATGTCCACACCCAGCTCCACGAAATAAGCCTTATTGCGAGCTCAAGCGAACTTCTCCAGTTTACACCCCTTACATAGGGGTTGGCGCATATCCAGCCGGTAATCTGTTTTTTCACCTCATCTTTATACTCCGTATCACCTGTTAAGTAATAAGCTTTTGCGAGCTCTATAAGGTGCTGATGACGGTTAATCTCCCATATATATTTAATATCGCCGACTTTTGTAAAATCACGGTAGTCTATGTCGGGCGAATACTTAAGCGGTGCTGTCTTATTGTTTTTATAATCGCTGTGCCAGTTAATTGTATCGCCCACAGAATCGCCTTTTAAGGAGAAGAAATTGAACTTATGTTCTAAAAACGCTTTCGCATAAACCTGATTCCACAACGCCGTTCCGTCAGGCGGCGATAAGATTGATTTTTTCACGCCCGGATCCAAATGCCAACCGCTTCTCCTGCCCGAAACAGGAGGCATGCTGTAATTGAGGCCGCCGTTTTTGGCCGCCCTTCTACCAATCGCCACCTTTACAGCTTCTTTCGCCCTATATCCCATCTCGGGCACTGACATCGTAGAAAACCTGTTTATCAACCATCTTACATCCATAATTTAACCCTGTACAACTTTCAGCACGCCGTCCGAAAACGATACATGCCAGTTTTCTATGCGCACTCCGTCCTCAGTAGCCTTCACCTCGGGAGCAGTTAATGAAAATCTTTCCGTAGGGATCAGAACGTTCAGAAAACGTGTTTCTTTATGAGGCGTTTTTTCCTTTAACTCAATCCGCCATGAACCGGCCCGTTCCATGATTCTCTTTGTGCGTCTCAAGCACAGTTCGTAATTTTTGCCATCTGCCTCAAATTCATGCCCTTTTCCGCCGGCCAGATTGATCTCGAATTCGTGCGGCTGTATAACATAGCACCACATTTTCCCGCGTTTATTAAATACGCTTATGAGATTATCTTTTATCTTGGGCTTATTCTGCGTGTGCAGCATCCATACCTTTTCAAATTCCGGCTTTGTTGAAATCACCCTGTCAAAAACGACGATTACGGGATGCTTCCAGTTCCTGACACGTTTCAACCAGAGAAAGTATCTCTTGAAGAGCTCGCATTTATTATCACTGTAGGCACGGGTGGCATCGCCTGAAACAAGTGTATAATAATCGTTATTTTCCAGCATTTCGGTCTCGCCTGTCCTAAATGCGTCTTTTTCCAGGTCTTTTACGTTAAACGGCTGGTCCTGAGGTTTCTCTATAAACCTTTGCCCGCCGTCATTGGAGAATTTTCTGCCCCTCACGGTAAATTCTTCCGCGGGGTCATAGATAAGAACGGTATTGTGCGCTATGGAGCGTATATAATAATTCCACCAGTGTTCCGAGCCGTATTCGTCGTAATAACCGCTGTCAATGGCAAGATTCTCCCTGTACCATACCTCGAAGCTGTTTGCATCCCTGTGTGAGTGATTAAAAAAATATATCGGGGTGCATTTAAACAAGGCTGTCACGCTTTCCCCCTTCCAGCCTTCACGAAATACGTACACCCCTACCTTCTTAAATTCCTTTACGAGGGGTAGGTCCTTAATAGGTTTTGCCTCTACGCTTTTATCTTCCCATAAAAGATTGAAAAACAATTCAACGCTTTTCGGCCATTTGCTTCTGGCAAGCCTTATTGCCATGTATTGGGCATATCCGTTATCATATTCGGCCGCTATTTTTCTAAACGCCATCCTGTCCGTACTTTTGGTTGTCCAGGAATGATTGTCTCCGGTTGCCCAGTAAGTTAAATCGTCCCTTAACCCATAAAGCAAAAAATAAAACGTCTTATCGATCCATTTATTGGTTTTAAACAAATCTTCCCCCGTAGCATTTTTCCAGATGGCGCAGAATTCTAATTGGCTGAGGATATAATATCGGCTGTATTCCCACCACATGTGAAAACCGCCGTCCTCACCGGCTAAATAACGGTAAAAGGGCTGAAATTCCTGTTTCAAATTATTTTCTAGCAGTTTCACAGTCTCCTGTACGGATGGCTGCTCATAGTATACGGCCAGCGACCCCATAAGGGCGGTTATATTCGCATAGTGGTGGTGTCCGCCGGCGAACCTGTCTGTCCTTAGAAGCCTGTATTCATCCAGCCGCTTAATGTGCCGGAGTATTTCACCTTCTACTTTCCGTTTATTATCCACGTTTAGTGTTTCAAAACACAAATCATAATAATACGAAAGTGCCTGCAGCCTGTTACGTATATGCTGGTCATCTTTGGTTTCCGGGGCATTTATTAATGCTTCTACAAGGCGTTTTGCTTTTTCGAGATATCTCTCCGTGCCTTCCAGCGCATATAACAGTGAATAAAGCCTTATAAATGTTTTTTCGTTGCCCCTTTCTATTAGCATCTCTTCATCGGCCGGCAAATAATATATGCCTTTTCTCTTTAAAAGATTTAAGTTTCTTTTATCTTGCGTCTTTTTGAGCGAGGCTATATCCACAAGGCGCGGATGAGTTGATTTTACCTCCAGGCAGAATGCGGTTGAAATCGCGCCAAAATAAAAAAAGAGTAACGCACACGCATATAATACGCTTATACCCTTCTTTAGGAGCGTTAATTCCGTCCTATCCGTGTAACCCGTCATAAATATCTTCCAGTTGCGGGGCTATTATCCCTATTTCAAATTTATTCTTTATCTTTTCTATATTGGCGCTGCCAAAGGTGTTGCGAAGCCCTGCGTCATCAGCCAGCTCTTTTATTT
>JAFGLX010000157.1 GCA_016927795.1 Candidatus Omnitrophota bacterium | reverse complement strand
TTATAACGCCAAACCACAGGCCGCAGATGTCCACCGTGAGGCACAAGGTTATGCAGGAAGCGGCGGTTGTTGATAAAGAGAGAAAAGGAATTATAATAGAAAAATCCTATAATGAGGAAATTTTTTCCACACGGACAAAACTTATAGATATCGTAGAAGAGATAGAGGAGACGATAAACCTTACCGAGGCCGATATAATAGTTTCGGGAGGAAGAGGCGTTGGAAGCGCCGATAATTTCGACGTTATAAAAGAGCTGGCCCTTGCCGTGGGAGGAGCGGTCGGCGCCTCAAGGAGCGTCGTCGATGCCGGCTGGATGCCCTATTCGCACCAGGTAGGCCAGACCGGTAAAACGGTTTGTCCAAAAATTTACATAGCCTGCGGCATAAGCGGGCAGATACAGCATTTAATAGGTATGCAATCATCAAAAATAATAGTCGCCATAAACAAAGACCCCGACGCGCCCATATTTAAAGTTTCCACATATGGAATAGTAGGGGACCTCTTTGAAGTTGTGCCCGCCTTGACAAAGAAAATAAAACAAGTCCTCAAAAAATAATCATAATCCGCCAAACACACCTTCTTAATAACGATTACAGCGATTAAGAAATGATTACAGTGATAAAGCGCTAATCCGCAAAATTCCTTTCGGAAGAGGAGGCCTTACAGATGTTTCCAATCTCTGTAATCTATATTGCACATATCATGAGCAGTAATCACAGTAATCCCCTATAAAAATGATTACAGCGATTAAGAATGGATTACAGTGATTAAACTGACGAAGAATACCGTGTGGGGAGGGAGCCGTTTTTCAATCTCTGCAGTCTCTATTGCACATTTCATGGGCAATAATCTTAGTAATCCATAATATAAAGATTCTTACGGAACAATTCAATAATACCTTGCCATTGAATTTCAAAAATACTTGACAAATTTACCAATAGTGTATATACTTGTAGAGAATTAAACAAACATATACAAACATATACAAAGGTGGTGTTTATGGATGATGAATCGCTTAAATTAACAAAAAGGCGATACAACATTCAGGAAGTGGCAGATATACTCGGTATTTATAAGGGAACCATAAAGAATTATGAGTCGAAAGGGATATTCCCGAAGGCAAGGAGAAATCCTATAAACAAATATCGGGAATATATGCCCCAGGACATAGATATTTTAAGGAGAATATTGCTTAAAGGGAAATAATAAGGAGGTAAGATGTATTTCAAACAACTCGAGATGGTGGGTTTTAAGTCTTTTCCGCGAAAAACAAAATTAAAATTTGAGCCGGGCATAACAGCTGTCGTGGGTCCTAACGGTTGCGGGAAGTCTAATATAGCTGACGCCATAAAATGGGTATTGGGCGAACAGTCTCCCAAGTCACTCAGAGGCTCTTCGATGGAAGATGTTATATTTACCGGCACGGATTCGGCCGAACCGATAAATATGGCTGAGGTTTCTCTTACATTATCCAACGAGGACAAGGCGCTCCCCATAGACTATGAAGAAGTTACCATAACAAGAAGGCTTTTCCGATCCGGGGAAAGCGAGTATCTTCTTAACAAAACCCCCGTACGCCTGAAAGATATAACGAATCTTCTTATGGGTACGGGCCTCGGGACCAGTTCCTATTATATTATCGAACAGGGGCGCATTGGTTTAATTCTTAGCACTAAGCCGGAGGACAAACGCCAGCTGTTTGAGGAGGCGAGCGGAATAACAAGATATAAGGCCAAAAAAACAGAAGCGCTGCGTAAACTTGAGCACACCGAAAATAACCTTGTGAGAATAAACGATATCATAAACGAAGTAAAGAGGCAGATAAGTTCCATAGAGAGACACGCTAAGAAAGCAGAGAGGTATAAAGTCGATTTTGACGCTATGAAAGAGATGGACCTCAAACTTACGGCTTATGAATTAAAGAACATAAACTCGAGCCTCGAAAAAAATAAGGAAAGTACCTCGGCGTTCAGGGAAAGGGAAAACGGGCTTACGCTTGAGATAAACGATACAACCGAGATTATTAATAAACGCCGAATGGAACTCGAGACGATCCTCCAGAGCCTTGCAGACGCGCAGAAGAAGCTTTCCGAAGCTACCCTTTTCATCGATAAAAGCACACACAAGGTTATGCTTGATAGAGAGCGTATGGAAGACCTTAGGAGTCTGCAGATAAAACTTAAAGAGGAAACCGAAGCGCTTGGGAAAAAGCTTAGAACGCAGGAAGAAGACATAGCAAAGATAAGGGAACGTTTCGAAAACGCCTCAAAAAACAGGAAAGACAAAGAGGCGGCTTTATCGCAGAGAGAAGGCTTTGTAAAAAATCTGTCTATGGAGATAGAGGAACACCAGAAAGAGATTAGAGAGGCCAAGGACAGGACCGTAAACCTTCTCGCCGTACAGACAAAATTAAAAAACGAACTCATAAAATTGGGCGCCGACCTTACCAATAGAAAATCACGCATGCACAGATTGGTCGGTGAGAAAGAAAAATTAAATAAGGAGAAAAGCGAGATAGAATTGTCGCTCGGAAAAGCCGACAACGAATTAAAGGCGTACACGGATAAAGTAAAAGAGATGGAACACGCTCTCGGCGGATTTAAAAACAATCTTAATGCGCGCGAAGAGGCACTTGAGGAAGTGAGAGCGCGCATAGCGCAAAACGGGAATAATATAAATTCGCTTAAGTCCAAAGAGGATATCTTGAGAGAAATGATAGAGAATTTTGAAGGTTTTGACAACGGCGTTAAGCTCATCATGGACGGCGCGAAAAACGGGAGCATAAAGGGAGTGATGGGCGTGGTTGCCGACATGCTTGAGCCGGAAGACGGTTACGACACCGCGCTTGAGATCGCCCTGTCTAAAAAGGCCCAAGCGGTAGTGTTGGAGGACTCAAAATACATTGAGGAAGCTCTCGCATATTTAAGGAGCCGCAACGCGTCAGCGCATTTTATTATATACGGCGATATAGTAGATAAAACAGGAGACGTTATGTACGAGAGTGTTATGAGAGAAAAGTATATTAACGCTCTTTCGTCGTTTATAAGATCAAACACTGCGTACAAGCCGCTGGCAGACTATCTCCTCGGGGATGTTTTCGTGATTGAGAAAAGAGACGCGGAAGGTCACAATTTTTATAAAAAAATGCAGGAAAAAGGCATAAAGTTTGTGACCAAAGACGGTATATTTACGGAGAGAGGACATGTTTTCGGCAATTTCTTGAAAAACGAGGTTGTTACATCGATCATAGGAAGGACAAGGAGACTGGAACAGATTGCGGCCGAGAGAGAAAAGCTAATAGCTTACGGCGGCCTTCTTAAAGAAGAGGAGGCGCAGTGCAAGCTAAGTATAAATGACCTAAAAAACGATATAAAATCCGCAGAAGAGGCGCTTAAGAAAGAGGAAATCTGCTGCGCAAACGCGCTTGCCAGAAAGAAAACGGTTGAAGAGAACCTCGGGCGCATAAATGACGAATCGGCCATAATAGAGCTTGAAATAGGGGAGGTAAACGAACTTATAAGCGATATTTCCCTTAAGGGCGACGAGTTTAATAAACAGCTGAACGAGAATGAGTCCGAATACGCAAATCAAGGGGTGTTTATTTCCGCCACGCAGGAAGCGGTACAAAATAAAGCAAAAGCCAAAAATGATTATATAATAGAGATATCCGAAATGAAATCGGAAATAGGTTTCTTGAATAGCACCGAAGAGCAGGAGGCTAAAAACCTGGAAAAAGAAGTAAAGATATCGGATGAATTAAAAACACAGCATGATTCAAAAAATAGGGACATCCAGAACTCGGCAGAGAAAGAAGCGTTTCTTGTCGCCGAAACGGACAGTTTAGAAAAAAAGATAGAGTCCGTAAAAATGGAAGAATCCGGACTTAAGGATGAGCTGGAAGCCATAACCGATAAAAAAATGACAATTTCGCAGGATTTAAAAGAAAGGGAATCCGCTTACAGGGCGAGCGAGAAGGAGGCCGAAGGCCTGAGGGATAACATACGTAACCTCGAGATAAAAATAAGGGAAGCTGAACTAACGGTTGTAAATATAAAAGACAGGGTACGTCAGGCGTATAAGCTGAACACCGAAGAGCTAAATTTAGAGGTGGATGAGGCGGTAAACTGGGAGGATATGCGCAATCAGGTTGAGGTTCTAAGGATAAAGCTCGAGAAGCTGGGGCCGGTGAATCTTGTGGCAATAGAAGAGCTCAAGGATCTACAGGAGCGCTATACATTCCTTACGCAGCAACAGGACGACCTTTTGAAAGCCAAGGAATCGCTTCATAAGGCGATAATCACGATAAATAAAACTACCAGGAAACTTTTTAGCGAAACATTCCAGAAAGTGCAGGTGGAGTTCAGGAATTACTTCAGGATGCTTTTTGGCGGCGGGCATGCGGAACTGATACTTCTGGATGAAAGCGATATCCTGGAGTGCGGCATAGAGATAGTGGTGCGTCCACCGGGCAAAAAGTTGCAGAACCTGCTTCTTCTGTCAGGCGGCGAAAAGGCTCTTACGGCTATAGCGCTCTTACTTTCCATATTTAAGGTAAAACCCAGCCCATTCTGTATACTCGATGAGGTTGACGCCCCTCTCGATGAGTCCAATATCGGCAGGTTTACCAGGATTCTTCATGATTTCCTGAAGACGTCGCAGTTTATAGTTATTACTCACAGCAAGAGAACAATGGAAATGGCGAACGTTCTTTACGGTATAACCATGGAGGAAAAAGGAATTTCTAAGATAGTGTCCGTGAAGTTTACAGAGGACGACGGGAAGAACGTTTCCGAAAAGGAAGAAGTCCTGATTTAGCTCTTTTTACGCCCGAATTTGAAAAAACCCTTTTCGCTGGAGGGATTGTAAACGCAGACCCTGTTTTTGCCGGCCCTTTTAGCCTCATAAAGGGCCATATCGGCCTTTCTTATCAAGGTATCCCTGTCCGTTCCGTCATACGGGAAAGTGGATATACCTATACTTATGGTAAGGCTGGGAACGCCTTTTGGCATATCTTTTTCGGTAAAAGTGTTTGCCACGTCTTTTTTCAATCTTTCAGCGGTAGCTTGCGCTATTACCTTACTTGTATTCGGCATTATAATCGTAAATTCCTCTCCGCCGTACCTTGCGACGTAATCACCCGCCCTGGATTTTTGACCCAGTATAAAAGATACCTTTTTTATGGCCTCGTCCCCTTCGAGATGACCCAAAGAATCGTTATAAGGCTTAAAGTTATCTATGTCTATCATAAGCACACTCAGGTTTTTGTCGCCGATCCTGCTTTTTTCTATCTCTTTCTCAAGTGTCTTATGAAGTTCGCCCGAATTCCAGAGCTTAGTGAGCCAATCCGTTTTTGAGAGGTATTCAGCTTCTTCGTAGAGCCTGGAATTTTCTATAGCAAGACCGGCATGGTTAGCCAACATGGTCAGGATTCTTATGTCGTTCTTTGTTATAGGTTTTTTTGTGAATATATTGTCGACCAGAATGGCGCCCAGCGTTTTATCCTTGGCTTTCAGGGGGACAGTTACGAAATATTCAGTTTGCAGCGTTTCTTTTATAAGAGGCGTAACCTTTTCTTTAGCCTCTTCCGTAGTGACCTCAAACGGCATGCCTTCCAGTATGGTAAGCGCCAGTATCCCCATGTCCTCCGTGAGGGGTATTTTTATACCCTTTACGAGTGTATTCAGTCTTGATTCCGGGTCGCGTTTAAATTTATCATACGAGTTTAGAAGGTCATCAAGGCTCAATTTGGCCTTCTCTATGCCTTTCCATATCGTATCAGCCTCTTCGCCGGAATGAGGACCGATTACCATCTTGCCCTCGAGCACATTTTCATTTTTATTTACAAGAAAAATCATAGCGCGATTGAAACCCAGCCCCTCGTGCGAGGTAAGGGCAGTCAATATCATATAGAAAATCTGATCGAGTTTTAGCGTGGTCCTCATCGCGTTAGAGACCTCATAGACTATGCTAAACTCATGCTTTATTCTCTCATGTTCGCTGCGGCCAAGAGGGTTAAGTAATGCCATAATGGAGATAGTTTAGCACAATGATGTAAGGTGTCAACAGGTTATTGCCTATAACATACGGAAACTCAAAGCTAAACACTAAAAGCGCAAAACCGTGGTATCCTTCGGATTCTATATACACAATCGCCGAAGGCTATACATAAGCTTTGAGCTTTACACTTTGAGTTTTAAATTAACTTATAAAAACTAAAATTGACGATCTTTGCGGAGCACATGAATTTTGTTTTGCTAAAAGGTAACTTATGATAGAATGTTTTGCCTATGGGGAAGAACGCTATAGTTATAAAAGGCGCCAAAGAGCACAATTTAAAGAATATCGACCTGGAAATACCTCGGAATACACTCTGTGTTATAACGGGCCTTTCAGGTTCGGGTAAGAGCTCTCTTGCGTTCGACACTATATACGCCGAGGGACAGCGCAGATACGTGGAGAGCCTGTCCAGTTATGCCCGCCAGTTTCTAGAACAACTGCAAAAACCAAATGTCGAGTACATAGAGGGCCTGTCGCCCGCTATAAGCATCGAACAGCGGACAGCCGGGTCAAACCCGCGTTCTACGGTTGGCACGCAAACCGAAATTTACGATTATTTAAGGCTCCTTTTCGCGCGAATAGGCATCGTGTGTTGCCCTAAATGCGGAAGAAAAATTACAAGACAAAGCTCCCAGGAGATAACGGATAGAATACTAGGGCTTGAACCGGGCACGAAAATTGCGCTTCTTGCCCCAAAAATAAAAGGCCGCAAAGGAGAACACAGAGAGTTGCTTAACCAGTTGAGAAAAGACGGTTTTCTGCGGGCCCGGGTCGACGGGCATATTATAAATATAGACGAGACCGAAGTAAAGCTGGATAAAAACAAAAAACATACCATAGAAGCTGTGGTAGACAGGCTTGTTATCGGGGACGTCGCCAAAAAACGCATGACGGATTCGGTAGAAACAGCCCTTGCGATGGGCGATGGCATAGTTATAGTAACCGCCTTACAGCGGCAGAGCGAAGGCAAAAATACAGCTGCGTCCGCAAAAAACGGAAAAGGGTACGAT
>JAFGLX010000156.1 GCA_016927795.1 Candidatus Omnitrophota bacterium | reverse complement strand
GATTCCGCAGTCAGGATTACGCATATTCCTACGGGGCTTGTCGTAAGCTGCCAGGACGAAAGGTCCCAGCATAAAAACAAAACAAAGGCCATGAGAGTGTTGCGCGCCAGACTCCTGGACATGATGAAAGAAAACCAGCACAAAAAAATATCGCAGGACAGAAAACTGCAGGTAGGCACGGGAGACAGGTCGCAGAAGATACGAACATATAATTTCCCCGACAGGCGCGTGACCGACCACCGTATAAATTTTACCACGCACAATCTGGAGGACCTTTTAAACGGCGATCTTGATGAGCTGATAGGCGCCCTTATTGAAGAGGATAGAAAAGCAAAGCTTAAGTAAACCGGAGCAATGCACATGAGTAGAGTCGCTTACTTCTTGGATTTTGAATTTGATACGGAGAACGCCGCTTTTTATCCAAGGCCGGAAACCGAGCTTCTTGTGGAGAAGGCTGTCGGATTTCTTCCTGAAAGATTTTCCGGTAACATACTGGACATTGGCACAGGCTGCGGCAATATCGCAATAAGTTTGACAAAATATATCCCTTCTTGTAGAATAACCGCTTTAGATATTTCAGACACGGCCCTTCGGGCGGCGAGGCAAAACGCCGCAAAATACGGGACGGCCGACAGGATAGAATTCGTAAGAAGCGACCTCTTTGAAGGTCTTTGTGAAAAATACGTGGATTTTTTCGATTTAATCGTTACAAACCCGCCCTATGTGTCGCGAAGCGATTTCACCTCGCTCCCGATGGGGGTAAAGGATGACCCGTATATCGCTCTTTACGGCGGGCCGGACGGAACGGACTGTTACCGGAAAATAATCGGAAATGCCCCTCATTTTTTGAAAAAAAACGGTATCCTGCTTATGGAAATAGGTTACAATCAGTCCGAAAGCGTAAGAGGCATGCTTGTAGAATCCGGGTCTTTTTTTGAAATTGTTACTTATAAGGACTACTCGGGCATTGAGCGAATAATAAAAGCGAGAAGAATATGATACTGCGATACCCGGCACGCAATTCTAAAATACTATGGAAAAGCTGATTATAGAGGGTGGCTACAGGCTCAAGGGTACGGTTGCGGTAAGCGGCGCAAAAAATGCCGCTTTGCCTATAATGGCGGCAACATTGCTCACAGATGACACATGCATAATCAAAAACGTTCCTGCTTTACGCGACATTGATACTATGGTAAAAATACTGCAAGCGTTGGACGTGAAGGCGGAACGTAACGGGCAGAATTTCATAATACGCGGAACATGCAGCAGGGTAAAAGCCCCTTACGAACTCGTGAATACAATGAGAGCTTCCGTCTGTGTGCTTGGACCCCTTTTAGCCAAGAAGAAAGTGGCGGAAGTTTCGTTTCCCGGAGGATGCGTAATTGGCCCGAGGCCAATAGACTTGCATCTTAAAGGGTTGGAAATGCTGGGCGCCGATATAAAAATAAAATCCGGTTATATACTGGCGAAAGCCGACAAATTAACGGGCACCAAGATATATCTGGGCGGACATTTCGGGTCAAGCGTTCTGGCTACGGCAAATACGATGATGGCGGCAACGCTGGCCGAGGGTGTGACGGTTATTGAAAATGCCGCTTGTGAACCCGAAATAGTAGACCTGGCTAATTTTCTGATTTCTATGGGAGCGAAGATAGCGGGACAATCAACCCCGACTATTAGGATAAAGGGCGTAAAAAAGCTTCACGGCACGACCCACAACGTGATACCCGACCGCGTCGAAGCGGGCACATATATGCTTTCGGGAGCAATAACAAAAGGGGATGTTTTTGTAAAGAACGCCCGGGCGGAACATCTCATGGCGTTAATCGATAAGCTCCGGGAGTGCAGGGTCGAGCTTTACGAGCGCAAGGACGGCATAAGTATTGTTGGCAAAAAAGGTAAAATAAAACCTACAACGGTAACTACACTTCCGTATCCGGGATTCCCTACGGACATGCAAGCCCAGATGATGAGTTTTTTGTGTCTTGCAGACGGCATAAGCGTAATAACCGAGAAAATTTATACCGAGCGTTTTATACACGTCAGTGAATTAAGCCGCATGGGAGCCCGTATTTTTCTGGAAGGTCCCAACGCCATAGTGAACGGCGTCAAGAAACTTAGCGGTGCGGAAGTTATGGCTTCAGACCTTCGGGCATCGGCCGCGCTTGTTTTGGCGGGCCTTGTGGCAAGCGGCAAAACCAGCATTCACCGCATATACCACCTGGATCGCGGATACGAGAATCTGGACAGGAAGCTTTCCGGCGTGGGCGCGCGCATATGGAGAGAAAAGGAGTAATTGTTGTAATGTTACGACGGATGAGAGCCGACGGGCGAAGGACGAAATTGTAACGTAGAATTAGGAGGACAAGATGGCAGTAGTCTTAAGATTGAAACGCATGGGTGCGAACAAGAAAGTTTTTTTTAGGATAGTTGCTACGGATAAAAGGAACCCCAGGGACGGGCGGTTTATAGAAGAAATCGGCTATTACGACCCTAAAAAAAACCCGGCCCTTGTGAAAGTTGACAAAGAAAAGGCCGTTTACTGGTTGAAGAACGGCGCCAAGCCGTCGGCAACTGTAAAAAGCCTTTTAAAAAAAGAAGGAATAAAGTAGCGGAACCGAAATCCTAATAGTTAATGACGAATGACCAATTACGAATGACGAAGTAGAGTCCTTCCCGGAAGGGATTAAAGACGAAAGCCCATTTTTTTAATGACTGGTCATTCGGAATTTGGGATTAACTTGTATTAGTCATTGTGAATGTTTAATATTTAATATGAAGATTGATATTCTTACTCTGTTTCCCAGAATGTTTGATAATATTCTGGATGAATCCATGCTTAAGATAGCCCAAAAGAAAAAAAAGGTTACAATAAAAACGCATAACCTGCGTGACTGGACTTCTGACACCCACAAAACAGCGGATGACAGACCCTATGGCGGAGGTTCGGGTATGGTGATGAAAATAGAGCCGATTTGCAAGGCGCTGTCAACCCTCCTGGGCAAAAAGAGGATTCGCGAATTTGCCGGTAAAGCGTCTACGCCGAAAGGTATTTCGGTCATTCTGCTTACGCCTTCGGGCAAGCGGTTTACCCAGAAAACTGCGAGAAAGCTCTCAAAACTGAAACATATGATACTGATATGCGGCCATTACGAGGGCATAGACGAGCGCGTACGATTATTTGTTACCGAGGAACTCTCGATAGGCGATTACATAATGACGGGAGGAGAGATACCCGCCATGGTTATTGTTGATTCCGTCACTAGGCTGATACCCGGCGTTCTCGGCGACAAAAGATCGCTAAGCCGTGAATCGTTTGACGATAACCTGCTTGAATATCCGCAATATACAAGGCCGAAAGACTTTGATGGGCTTAAGGTGCCCGAGGTGTTGTTAAGCGGCAACCATAAAGCTATCGATGAATGGCGTAAGAGTGAATCTTTAAAAAAAACCAGAGAGATACGTGGCGATTTATTCAGGCGCACTACAAAAGTAAAATAGGAGGAACTGCATATGTCAAAAATAATAGAACACGCGGAGTCAAAATACCTGAAAAAGGATATTCCGGCGTTTAATGTCGGTGATACTGTATTCGTGCACGTCAAAATCAAGGAAGAGGGAAAAACAAGAATACAGGTATTTGACGGTATTGTGATAAAAAAGAAAGGGGCCGGCACACGCGCCACTTTTACGGTACGGAGAATCTCGTACGGCGAGGGTGTGGAAAGGACATTTTTGCTGAACTCGCCTTTTATAGCTAAAATCGAAATCAAGAAAAAAGGAGCCGTAAGAAGGGCGAAGCTTAATTACTTAAGGAAAAGGAAAGGCAAAAAATCTAAAGTTGAGGAAAAAATCGAGCGCGATACGACTCAGGAGATGCCGACCGACACTGCGCCACGAGCTGAAAGCGCATAAAGCCGGATACAGGGTGATAGCAGGCCTTGATGAGGCGGGGAGAGGCCCGCTTGCCGGCCCTGTCGTTGCCGCATGTCTCATTCTTCACGATACCAATTTTAAGCAAAAGATAGCGGATTCAAAAGCGCTAACCGCGAGGGGGCGCCTTTTGGCCTATGAGGAAATAGTAGAAAAAGCCAGTTTCGGGATAGGCATAGTAAGCCACAGGGCAATCGACAAAATAAACATATACCAGGCCACTATACGCGCAATGGAAAGCGCTGTAAAGAATCTTGGGGTAAAACCGGATTTTTTACTGGTAGACGGTGTAGTGAAATTAGGGCTGAAACACGCGCAATCGCGCATAATAAAAGGAGACACCAAAAGCCTTACAATTGCATGCGCTTCCATCGTAGCGAAGGTTACCAGGGACAGGATTATGTGCGAATATCACAAAAAATACCCTCAATATGGTTTCTCGCGCCACAAGGGATACGGAACGCGCGAACATTTTTCCTGTCTGGCCAAACATGGTCCTTCGCCCATTCACCGCTACACATTTAACCCGGTAAAGCATGTTTCACTTGTGATACCTCCGCTGATAAACCAATCGCCCACAAAAAAACTAACGACATGTTAGTTAAGGCATAAAAAAGTAAGAATATATTTTTGTTCTTTTTTTTTGACTGGTGTATACTAGTACTAGAACCTTTACAGATGCTGATAGGTGTTTGTAATTCTTTTTTTGCGTTCTTAGTTAAGGGGTTTAAAAAGTGAAATCAACGTATAAAATGCTATATCTTACCGTCGTTTTATCGCTTGCGGCATCGTTTGGCGTTTTTGCTGATGAAGATGTGACACAAGAGGTAGAATGCGAAACGCAAAATCTCCTGCCCGAATGGCATCCCGATTACTCGGATATTGTAAAAAACAACATTGAGATTATAAAGGGGATCGATGCGGAATGTTTAAGTTTCCTATCGGGAGAAATTCAAGAAGTCCGATATAATGAAAACGGCACATTGAAACAGGTTTTCTATGCTAACGGCATAACCGTCGATTACTTTTATACGTATAATGAGAACGGCGAACTCGCAACATGCCAGCTGAAAACCAGTAATGGCCTTTCGATAACGGTGGCAGAAGGCAACAAAGATTCTGACGGGAATTACTATATACAAACTCCGGACGGCAAATTAGTTATCGAAATAAACTACTTAAAGGCGAATGACGATGATAAACTCTATTTTTTTCTGATTCGACACAATACGCCAGGGTTTCATCTATGTGACGATAGCGGAAATGACTCCAACAGAAACGATGATGCCGCAAATATGGGCGACGACAACGAGCCTCAGATAGTTATTCCTTTTTCTGCAGGCGACAAAAGTATACTTGATGATATTTCGACAAAACCGATCGATAGCGATTTCATCAATTCTATCAAAGATGCCCTTAATAATCTAAAAGAGGAAAGGGATGCCGCCTATGACGAATATGTCAAAGAAACCGCTCCCTACTATAATTATATCTGTTCAACGTTAAAAGAGAAATTCGATGCACTTAAGGCGGAAGGGATCGACTTGAGCGCACGCTTCGATAAGCTAAGCGACATAAATTTTGAGGATGAGAAAGAGAGAATTGCTATTGAAGAGGTGGTAGAGCTTATACGCAGTGAAGCCGAAGAAGGCGGAAAGCCTGTGGCATCGGAATTTCTAATTATCGAAAAAGAATGTCGGACTTCGATTTTCAAAGCCGGAGAGGAAATATATAATAATCATATAGAGAAGGCCCTGGCGTATGTCAACGATATGATAGATAAATTGCTGGGCTCAAAAGCGGTGCTATATTTAAATCTGACGAAAGACAAAAATTTGGACGCAATAATCCGCCTTCCCGAAAAGAAAAAACCGCAAAAAGAATAACCCGCCGTTTTTCACAACATCTAATTTCCAAACCCAAAACGCAAACTCCATACGCTTCTGGTGTGATTAGCGGGATTATCGTGCCTATAACAACCTCTGTGCCCACCAATATTTTTCTGTTTCTCATTTCCAGCCCGAAAGCCCGGTGGTTTTAAACCCCGGAGCAAGGCGTAAAAAGACAAGTGGAGTTTATATTGTCCGGGCGATTTTTATCTGCTATAATCTAAGCAACGTAAAATATTTGTAACATGGTGAATTTTTGCCCATTTTATGTGTATTAGTAACAGAGGCTTAAGCTGATGGCAGATAGCTTTTCCGATGAAAAACTTGCCAGTATGGCTAAAGAAGGCCAAAGATACGCCTTTGAAGAACTTTTTAACAGATACAAAAAGCCGATATTGAATTTTATATACCGGCTCATAGGCCAAAGGGAAACCGCGGAAGAGGTGACACAAGAAGTGTTCATAAAAATATACAACAATTTGGACATGTTTATCCCCGACAGGAAATTTACGCCCTGGCTTTATACGATAGCGAGGAATCTCGCCAAGAATGCTCTTAGGGACAGGAAGTATTTTCGGGACGTTTCGCTTGAACAGGCGGTATCGGAAGGCGAAAAAACCG